>JAFGTZ010000265.1 GCA_016938795.1 Chromatiaceae bacterium
ACGAGCAGATGCCGGTGGTGGCGGTGGCGCCAAACAACGCGCTGCTCGAAAAGCTCAAGTCGAACCTGGAAGAGGTGCGCGCGCGCGGCGGTCAGCTCTATGTCTTCGCCGATTTTCAGGTGCCGCTCGACGAGGGCGATGGAGTGCGCGTCATTCGCCTGCCCGAGACCGACGATCTGCTCGATCCACTGGTGTTCACCGTGCCGTTGCAGTTGCTCGCCTATCACGTCGCCGTGCTTAAGGGCACCGATGTCGATCAGCCGCGCAATCTTGCCAAGTCGGTCACGGTTGAATAGCCATGCATTGAGCGCAATGTGACCGACTTGGCAAAGCCGTGCGGCGCGCTTCGCTATACTTCGCCCTAAAGATCTTCACAGACAGAATGTGAAGCAGAAACCAAGATCATAAGGCCGCACAGCCGCGTTTTCGTGTCCCGCTCGCGTCCCATTCCGGGTCGCGATCCCCACGAGTGCCGGTTTACAACCTGGAATCACCAGCCATGGCCGAACGATCCTCATCCAATGTCGTCTCACTGCGGAGCCAGGAGCCGGCGTCCGAAGCGACGCCCGCGCTCGACTCCGCGCCCCTGCTCGCCGGTTGTCGCGATCGTCTCGCCAACGGTCTGAGCACCCTCTTTGCGCAACATCTCGGCGACGCCAACGAGAATCTTCTCGGCATGGCCGACCGGGCCACCAGCATGGAGCAGCAACAGCTCTATTTCATGGCCCTGGAGCTGCTGAACAAGAGCAACCAGCGCCTGCTCCAAGGCTTCCGCGACAGCTATGTCAAGGCGTTCGATCAGGCCATCGGGCGCTTGCGCGGCGAGCGCTCCGACAGCGGCGCCACCCTGCGCCTGCCCACCGAGCTGAGCCTGGTCGATACCGAGGATTTCGAGCGCGACCTGGCCATTGGCAAGCTCTCGGCACGGGCCACCTTCAATTGCAGCCAACAGCTCACCGCGCTTGATCGACGGCTGACCGCCCTGCTGCGCCTCTCGCGCATCGGCCAGGACGACAATCCGCTCTATCCGCGCACCCTCTTCACCGCCATGCTCGACACGCTCGATGCCATGGGCGCCGGCGAACAGCTCGGGCTGGTGCTGGTGCATGAGTTCGAGCGCCAGACCGCCTCCGAACTGCCCGGCATCTATGCCGAGCTCAACCGCTATCTGATCGACGCCGGGGTGCTTCCCAAGATCCCGCTTGCGGGCAGCCAGCAGGCGCCGCGCGCCCAGTCGCTCGACGAGGGCGCGGGCAGCCATGGCCGAGCCAGCGCGGGCAGCGGCGCACACCAGGGCATGGAGGGCGGCGGCGCGCGCTCGCATGAGGATGTCTTCGCACAGCTGGCCCAGGCGCTTCAGGCCGGCATGGCACACCAGGCCCAGGCGCGCGGTGATTTTCCCATCTTAACGCCCAGCCTTCCGACGCTGTCACAGCCGGGCAGCGCGGGTACAGGCGCCAGCGTCAGTGGCTTGATCCAGGCGCTCGATCAGGTGCAACGCAGCCAACGCCATCAAGGCCCCCTGTCTGGTCTCGGTCAGGCCCAGTTCGACCCGCATAGCCTCGATGTACTGCGCCAGATCCGCGCCACGCCCATCGTCAACAGCTCGCATCCGGTCGATGCCATGACCATCGACATCGTCTCGATGCTCTTTGGCGCCATCTTCAACGACCCGGATCTCTCTGCGGCGATGCGCGCAGAACTGGCTCGACTCCAGATTCCGGTGGTTAAGGTCGCCCTGCTCGACAAGGCCTTTTTCTCCGACCGACGCCACCCCGCGCGCCGCCTGCTCGACCTCATCGCCTCCTCGGGTATCGGTCGCAGCGAGATGGACGAGCCGCGCCTGATCGACAAGATCCGC
>JAFGTZ010000266.1 GCA_016938795.1 Chromatiaceae bacterium
CACGCCGATGATGACCTGCTCGATGGCCACCTTGAGCCCCGCCAGACTGAGCGGATCGACCGCCGGAACCTCGGGCAGCAGCGGCGCTACCAGCAGCGCGAGTAGAAACCCGAGCGACAGGCGCGCGCGCAGGTTCAGGGTGCGCGACCCGAAAACGGGCGCCACCAGCAGCATGGCGCTGATGCGCACGAAGGGCCAGACAAGCGCCAACGTCCAGCCCAGAATCTGCTCGACCGAGACACTGACCACGCCCGTCACCGCCCTGATGGTTAACCAATGAGGTCCGGAATGCTGTGATAGAGCCGGATGGTGTATTCGGTCACCAGGCGCAGCATCCAGTGTCCGGCGAGCACCAGGGCCACGCCCATGGCCAGCAGCTTGGGGATGAAGCTCAGGGTCATCTCCTGGATCTGGGTCGCGGCCTGAATCATGCCAACCAGCAACCCAATCGCCAGCGCCGTAAGCAAGGTTGGCGCCGAGAGCAGCACCACCACCATGCCCGCCTCCTTGCCGATGTCGATCACCATTTCAGGGGTCATGAGACTGCCTCAGCTGTAGAAACTCTGCGCCAGGGTGCCCATGAGCAAGGGCCAGCCGTCAATGAGCACAAAGAGCATGATCTTGAAAGGCAGCGAGATGATGAGCGGCGAGAGCATCATCATGCCCATCGACATCAACACGCTTGCCACCACCAGATCAATGATGAGAAAGGGAATCAGGATAAGAAAACCGATCTGAAAGGCGGTTTTCAGCTCGCTCGTTACGAAGGCCGGCACCAGCAGGGTGAGCGGCACGGCATCAGGCGATTCGAAGCCGTCGATGCCGCGAATCTCGGCAAACATCGCCAGATCGGTCTCGCGGGTGTGCTCCAGCATGAAGCGACGCAGGGGCTGCACGGCCGCTGCCATGGCCTCCTCGGTACCGATCCGCTCATCCATATAGGGCACCATGGCGTTATCGTAGATCTCCTGAAAGACCGGCGCCATGACAAAGAGCGTGAGAAAGAGCGCCAGACCAAGCAAAATCTGGTTCGAAGGCGTCTGAGTGGTTCCCAGCCCCTGGCGCAGAATGGCCAGCACGATAATGATGCGTGTGAAGGAGGTCATCATGATCAGCAGCGACGGCAGCAGCGTCAGCACCGTCATGAGGATGAGCAGCTGCAGGGTGACCGAGTAGGTCTGCACTCCGCCCGGGCCGTTGGTGACCGTCACCGCCGAGAGTCCGCCCACCGACTGCGACTGCGCCAGCGCCTCGCCCGCGCCCAACAGCAGCCCGAGCCCCAGCGCGCCCAGGCTGAGCGCGCCCGCGCGGGCAGCGCTTGCCAGCCGGCTCATGGTCAGCCGGATCATGGGTGGATCTCCGATTGAGCGGCCCCCTTGCGGGCGCGGCGCAGGAGACGCGCAAAGCTCAGATCCTCGCCCGGCGTGGTTTCCTCAATCACAATGGGGTGACGCAAGCGGTGCAGGGTGCGCAGCCCGGCTGGCCCGGAGGCGATCAGCAGTTGTTCGTCGCCCACCCGCACCAACAGCAGACGATCACGCGTGCCCACAGCGCGCACCGCCAGAATCTCGATGGCATCGGGCCGCGCACCTGTCGCCGTAGGCAGACGGCGCAGCACCCAGGCCAACGCCAGAATCACCGCGATCACCGCCAGCAGACCGCTCGCAAGCTGCGTGAGATAGGTTGCGCCATCGAGCGTCGCCCCGGTATCCGTCGCGCCGAAGGCGCACCAGGGCATGAGCAGCGCCGCCGCAACCAGCCGCCTGTTCACTTGAGTTTGCGCACCCGCTCGCTGGGACTGATGACATCGGTCAGACGAATACCGAACTTCTCGTTGACCACCACCACCTCGCCATGCGCGATGAGCGTGCCGTTGACCAGCACGTCGAGCGGCGCGCCGGCGAGTCGGTCGAGTTCGACCACCGAGCCCTGGTTGAGCTGGAGCAGATTGCGAATCGGAATCTTGGCGCGCCCGATCTCCATGGAAATGGTGACCGGCACGTCAAGGATCATGTTGAGATTGACATCTCCCGAGCCCGGCACCGAGGTGCCGGTGAAATCCTCGGGCGCCAAGGGCTGGGCATCGAGCGCCTCCAGGCCTTCGCGCCCCTCGCGCGAG
>JAFGTZ010000267.1 GCA_016938795.1 Chromatiaceae bacterium
CACATCATTCTCTCGTGCAAGATGAGCGGGGTGCAGGATCTCATCGCGGTCTACCGGCTGCTGGCCGCGCGCGGCAATTACGCCCTGCATCTGGGGCTCACCGAGGCGGGCATGGGCTCGAAGGGCATCGTGGCCTCGACGGCGGCGCTTGCCATCCTGTTGCAGGAGGGCATTGGCGATACCATCCGCGTCTCGCTCACCCCGGCCCCGGGCGAGGCGCGCACCCGCGAGGTGGTGGTGGCGCAGGAAATTCTCCAAAGCCTGGGGCTGCGCTCCTTCACGCCCATGGTCACCGCCTGTCCGGGCTGCGGGCGCACCACCAGCACCACCTTTCAGCATCTGGCGCAGGACATTCAGGAGTATCTGCGCGAGCGCATGCCCGAATGGCGCGGGCGCTATCCGGGCGTCGAGCAGATGCAGGTGGCGGTCATGGGCTGCGTGGTCAACGGCCCCGGCGAGAGCAAGCATGCCAACATCGGCATCAGTCTGCCGGGCAACGGCGAGCGCCCGGCAGCGCCGGTCTTTGTGGATGGCGAGAAGGTGGCGACGCTCAAGGGCGATGGCATCGCCGAGCAGTTCAAGCGGATGGTTGATGACTATATCGAAAGCCATTATCGCGCCTGAATCGCCTCGCCTTGTGCGCGAGGCGAGCGGCATCACAGCGGAGGAAGACCCCATGCATCTCTTTGATGCGGAAGCCAGTTTGATCGAGGATCTCAAGGGCGAGGGCGAGTTGGTTGCCGAGCGCCAGGGCGAGGATTTCAGCGTTTGCGTGCTGCGTCACCCCACGCTCGGCAAGCTGGTGCTGGTGGCCGGCCCCAGCGGGGCCGGAGTGGTGGTCGAGGCCGACGAGTAACCAGAGTGGAGCGAGGCGCTTTAGGTCAGCGCCTCGCGAATACGCGCATAGCGTGCGCTCAAGGCGCTGTCGGCGGGGGCCGGGCCGCTGAGATGCCAGCGCTGGAGCAGTGCTGCCGCATCGCTGAGCGGGTCGGCTTCGCCTTCGCCCATGCGCTCGGCCAGGCGGCTCACCTGATACTCCAGACGTTGCTGGGTGAACTCGGGGGGCGAGTCGAGTCCGGCGAGGATTTCCAGTTGTAGACAGAGCTGGGCGCGTTCGCGGGCGTTCGACGCCTGAGCCTGACGGAGCCGTTCGGCGGTTTCGCGCTCGTCGAGCGCCTGGAGCGCGCGCTGGAAGCGCTGCTCGATCTCGGTTTGCAAGGCCGCATCGCGCTGTGTCGCCAGCCTTTGCCATTCCGCTTCCAGCGCCTCGCCCTCCAGTCTCTCGGGCTGTCCCTCCAGCGCGGCCTGTTCGATGCGCTCGCAGAGCGCAGCCTGGCGCTCCAGCAGCGCCAGCGTCGCACCCTGCTCGGCGGCCTGGAGTGCCTGTCGGCGCTGCTCGACCTCCTCGCGACAACCCTGCCAGCCCTTGTGCAGCTCGGACTGGGCCGCGCGGGGAACGGCCAGGTCCAGGGTCTCGCGCCAGCGTTGTTCGATCTCGCGCCAGCGTTGATCGAGCGCGCGCGCATCGGCTGCCTGTGCAATCCGCTCGCGCGCCTCCTCCAGAATGGCCGTGCGTTGGGCCAGATTCTGGCGCAGCTCCTCGGTCTGGGCCTGATGGCGGGCCGCACGACGTGCGAACACCGCATCGCAGGCCGCGCGGAATTGTCGCCAGAGCTGATTTTCCTCTTTCTGACGTAGTGGTACCGTGGTGTGCCACTGGCGCTGGAGGGTTTTGGTGTCCTCGATGGCCTGCTCCAAGTCGGGCTCCTCGATGAGCGCCTCGACCCGGGCGATTAGCTCGCGGCGCAGTGCCTGATTATGCCGGCGCTCGGCATCAAGGCGTTTTTCGAGCGTGCGCATGGACTGATTAAAGCGGCGACTGAGCACGCGATGATGGCGCGCCTCGACCGTGCCGCTGTCTTTCCAGGCGCGGCGCATGTCGCGCTCGGCATGGAGGAGTTTTTTCCAGTCCACCCGCTCCCAATCGACCTCGGCGACAAAACGCTCGATCTGATCACAGAGCGCCTCGCGCGCCTCTCGGTTGGCCTCGCGCTCGGCGGCCTGGGCCTCGATGAAGGGGCGACAGCGCGCCTGGAGCGCCTCGGCGGCCTGGTGAAAGCGCTCCCAGAGCGCCTGATTGGCGCGCGCCCCCGAGCTGTCGATGAGTTTCCAGTCCTTGCGCAGCCCGTGCAGACGCTCGCACAGCGCTTCCAGCGGCTGATCCGAGTCGCGCAGTGCCTCGGCCTCGGCGCAGAGCTGTTCGCGATGCTGATCGGCGCTCCAGCGCCGCCACTGGTGTAGCTCGCGCAAGCGTGGGGCGAGTTCGCGCAGACGCTCGCTCAGCTCGGCGCTGGCCGCCGCAGGCAGAGCGCTTGCCTGCACCAGCTCCAGCCCAGCCTGAAGGCTTTGGTGAAGCGGATCGGCCTTGCGCAGCTCGCCGGCCTCCAGATGGGCCTCAAGCTCGGCAAGGCGCGCGGCAAACTGTCCGAGACGCTGCTCGGCGTGCTTGATTTGATGCCGCAGGCGGGCCTCCAGCCGCTCGGCCAGGGAGGCAAAGCGCTCAACCTCGGGGCCTTCGACGAGCGCCTCGGCCAGGGCGCGGCCTCGCTTGAGCTGGGATTCGAGCGACTGGCGTTGGAGTGGGCGCGACTCCTCGCGCAGGGTATCGAGCTGCTCGCACAGCCGCGCCAGACGCGCGCGCTGGCGTTCGCTGTCGGCTGGGGCCGGGGCGGGCGCCTGCGGCTCGCTGTCCGCCGTGCGCTCGGGCTGGAGGGCAGGCGTCACGGCTGGGGCGGGCTCATCCGCGGGCTCCGGGCTTGGCGCCACGGTTGCGCGCGCCGCTTCCTGGGCGAGATGTTCCGCATGGGCGGTCAGAAAGCGCGTGCGCGCCGCCTGGTAGCGTTCGCGCCAGTCGTGCTCGGCCTCGGCCTCGAACTCGGCCCATTGGCGGTCGAGATGATCGAGCAGCGCGCGATCCTGCACCCAGTTGTTTAGTCGTCCCAGTCGCTCAACCTTCTCGCACAGTTCCTGGCAGTGTTCACGAATGCGCTGGGGGCGCAGTTCGCGCTCGGCGATGGCGCGCAGTTTCTCGCGCGCCAGGCGATAGACGGTCTTGTCGCGTTTGCCAATCTGGCGTGCAATCTCTTCGAGCGCGGCGCGATCCTCCAGATGCTCCATGGCGAGATGGCGATTGGCGGCCAGCCCGTCGTGCAGGGCGGCCTGGGCGAGCGTTGCTGGATCCTTGACACGCTCAATGGCCGCGCGTCGCACCTCGGGCACTGGACACTGGGTGGCAAGCGCGCTCAGGGTGTCGGGATCGGTGAGATGTTCGAGTTCGGCCAGGCGTGCATCGGGCGGCGCCTGATCGGGCGTTGCGAGTCCGAGCAGCAGCGCGCGGTAGCGCGCGGCGGCCTGGGCGCGTACACCTTCATCGGCGTCGCCATCGCGGCAGTGGCGTATCAGGGCAAGGTCAAGCAACCGCTTGAGCGCCTCGCGGCGTTGCGCCGGGTCGGGGTGGCGTGCCTGTTCGGCAAGTTGGCGCTGGTCTGGAACCGGACTTGCCGGTGGCGTCTGGCGCTGATTCTCTTTGTTTTTGTTGGTGGGCGTCGCCGCGCCCTTGAGCGGGAGGCGCTTGGTGAGAAATCGCTTGAATAACATGAGGTTCCTGCCAGCGGTTGCCTGATCGGCACGGCCTTTGGGCCTGGCCGTGGTTGATCGTTCAGTCTGAACTCACGCGCCCCTCGTGTCGCCAACATAGGGGTTGGAGCGTCGCTCCCTGCCGAAGGTGGACATGGGGCCATGGCCGGGAATGAAGCGCACCTCGTCGCCGAGCGGAAAGAGACGTTCGCGGATGGAGTCGAGCAGTTGGCGATGATTGCCGCGTGGAAAATCCGTGCGCCCGATCGACCCCCGAAAGAGCACGTCGCCCACCTGAGCGAGCCCCGCCGCGCGTTCGAAATAGACCAGATGCCCCGGGGTGTGGCCGGGGCAGTGCAGCACCTCCAGCTCGCCCGCGCCAAGCGCGATGCGCTCACCATGCTCAAGCCAGCGATCCGGTGTGAAGGGCGTGACCGGCGCAAAGCCGAAGCGCTGGCATTGATCCTCCAGCCCCTCGATGAGGAATGCGTCGTCGCGATGCGGGCCCAGAATGGGGCAGTGGAGCGCGGCGGCCAGCTCGGCGCTCGCGCCTACATGGTCGAGATGACCATGGGTAAGCAGGATGGCCTGTGGCTGAATCTGGAGTTCGTCAATCAGGGCAAGCAGACGTTCGGCTTCGCCGCCTGGGTCGATCACCACGGCCTCGCGGCCCTGTTCGCGCCACAGCAGGGTGGCGTTCT
Organism: Chromatiaceae bacterium; assembly: GCA_016938795.1. GTDB lineage: Bacteria > Pseudomonadota > Gammaproteobacteria > Chromatiales > Chromatiaceae > Marichromatium. Next base: position 4,338 of record JAFGTZ010000267.1, read on the forward strand.
GGGCAAAGGGCGTGACGGCGAGCAGGCGATAGTTCAGCGGATCCATGGGGAGGGCAATTCTTAGGGTGGCGTCGCAGGTGCGGGGGCGGTGAGGCGCGCAAGCGTTCTGGTGCGCAGAGGGCCTTGAGCGCGCCCCTGCTCTTAGGCTCGCAAGAGGCTGTAGAGCTGATCCTTCAGCAGCAGGCGCTGTTTTTTCAGCTCTTCGATGGTTTCGTCGGCAACCGGATTGCCCAGCTCCTCGACCTGGCGCACGCGGCTGTCGAGTGCGTCGTAATCGTCCATCAGACGCGCAAACTCGGGGTTGTTGGCGCGCAGGGTTGCGATCCGGGACTCCAGATCGGGGAACTCGTGGCGCAGATCGTGCGATTCACCAAGCATGGAAGGCGATCCTCGTGTTGGTCGGTGGACCAGATGGTTTGAAAGGGTGGCCGGAGCCAGAGTGCCCCGGCAGTATAATGCAGCCCCAGGAGGCCGAAACAGCGATGCCGTTGGCGTTTAACGCGCGGCCTTATCGAGCTGCTCGATGACCTCGGCGGTCAGGTCGAGCGCCTCATCAATGTAGAGCAAACCGATCTGGCCGCGCTCGATCACCATATCGAGCTTGTGTTTCTTGGCGATTGATTCAACCGCCTCGCGTGCTGGAACCAGAATGGTGCGGCCTTTCTCCTTTTGCGCCTGCATCAGCTCGCGCTGCAGGGCGCCGGCTTCTTCCTGATAGGCGCGGATGCGCGATTCAAGCTCAGCGCGCCGCTTTTTGACCTGATCCTCGCTCATCAGTGGCGCGTCACGCTCAAGCTGTTCCTGCTGCTGCATGATCGTCTGCTCCTCTTCGGCAATCGCGCGCCCGCGCGACTCGAAGCTCGCGCGCAGCTCTTCCTGAAGCTGTTGACCCATGCGGCTTTCGTCGAGCACTTTCTGCATATCGACATAGCCAAGATCTGCGGCCAGCGCCTGCACCGGCAGACTCAGCAGCAGGGGGAGTGTGAGGATAAGGCGGCGCATGAGCGGCTCCTGAAATTTTACGGGCACAAAAAGAGACTGGTTTAGAGTCGGAGGCTGATTGTATACCAATCACACCTGGATTTTACGGTGAGGGCTGGGGGATGGACACGGGGGGCAGCGGCAGGGATTAGATGGTGTCGTCACAAGATGCGCCCCCAGATAGCGACGCCGTCCTTGCGTATTGCGCACCGTTCCGCCAGCTTTTTGTCTTCCTCTCCCCAGCGGGAAAGGACTTCCTGGTCACGAAGCTCCAGCTTCGTGA
>JAFGTZ010000268.1 GCA_016938795.1 Chromatiaceae bacterium
CGGCGCGGTCCGCTGACCCTGCCTGAGCTGCGCATCGAGACCCGTCATCCGCTGCATCTCTTCGTGGCCTGGTGTCTTGCCCGGCCCGAGGCCAGCACCCTGGTCTATCCCGCCCCGGCCGCCCAGGCGCCGCCGCCGGGCGCCGAGGGTGGCGATGCGCGCCAGCCGCTCCCGAGCGGCACGGCCGAGGGGCGCGACGATTACGCCGGCTCGCGCGATTACCGTCACGGCGATTCGCTGCGTCATATCGACTGGAAGGCCTATGCGCGCGAGCGCGGGCTCTTGGTGAAGGAGTTCGAGGGCGAGCAGGGCGGCGAGGTCTGGGTCGATTGGTCGAGCCTCGCCACACCCGATACGGAACAGCGGCTGCGGTTGCTCGCGCGCCAGCTGCTCGATGCCGCAGCGGCAGGGCCGCGCTTCGGGCTGCGCCTGCCGGGCATCGAGGAGCGCCCGGCGCGGGGCGAGGCGCATCTGCACCGCTGTCTCACCCATCTGGCGCTTTTCGATCATGGCTAAGCCAAAAGCACCGAAACGCCCCGTTCCGCTCGCCGAACAGCCTGACCGGGGCCAGATTGTCGGCCTCACGCTGCTGGTGGCCGCTGCTGCGGCACCCTTGCTGAGCCATCTGGAATGGCCCATTGGCGCCATGGTGGCGGGGCTCATCGGGCTTCGGCTGCTCGCGCTGCGCTGGCGCGCCATCGAGCCGCCAAGCTGGCTGCTGGTGCTGCTCACCCTGGCCGGCGGGGCGAACTGTCTCAACACCTACGAAACCCTCAACGGTCAGCTCGGCGGCAGCGCGCTCTTCATCACCATGCTGGCGCTCAAGCTGCTGGAGCTCAACAGCCGGCGCGATCTGCGTCTGGCCGCCATCCTGCTGGGCTTCATGGTGGTGGTGCAATTTCTCTTCGATCAGTCGCTGGGGCTCGCGCTCTATCTGGCGCTGATCGTCTTTGGCGTGGTGGTGCTGCTCGCTGATCTCAACGGCGCGCTCGGGCCGCGCCGGCTGCGCGCGGCGCTGGGTGTGGCGGGGCAGCTTTCGCTTCAGGCTCTGCCGCTGACATTGGTGCTCTTTGTGCTTTTTCCGCGCCTGAGCGCGCCGCTCTGGGATCTGGGGCTTGAGGAGACGCGCGACCGGGTCGGACTCTCCGACTCGCTGGAGATGGGCACCATCACCGATCTGGTGGTCGATGGCGAGCTGGCCTTCCGGGTGCGCTTTGAGGGCGAGCCGCCGTCGCCCGCCGATTCCTACTGGCGCGCGGTGGTGCTCTGGGAGACGGATGGACGCAACTGGTCGATCGGCGAGCATCCGAGCGAGTGGAATGGCGCGGCTGAGCTGGTCGATTCGGACCGGGTGCTGGAGTACGAGGTGCTCGCCGAACCGAATGATCGGCGCTGGCTGTTCGCACTCGACATGCCGCTCGGGGCGCCGGCCGAGGCGCGTCTCAACGCCGACTTTCTGCTTCAGGCTGATGAGCCCCTGACCAGCGTTCGGCGCTATCGTACAAGCTCCGCGCTCGACTATCGCACCCCCGAGCCCGGCCCCGAACTGCGCGAGTTGGCCCTGCGGCTGCCGCCCACAGTGACGCCGCGCATGCGCGCCCTGGTGGCCGAGTGGCGCGCAATGGCGGGTGCGGACGACTGGGCCCTGGTGGGCGAGGCGCTCGGCTTTTTCAATCGCGAGGGCTTTGCCTACACCCTGCTGCCGCCGCCGCTTGGCCCTAACCCGGTGGACAGCTTTCTTTTCGAGACCCGCAGCGGTTTTTGCGAGCACTATGCCAGCAGCTTCGCGCTGCTGATGCGCATCGCCGGCATTCCCTCGCGCGTGGTGCTTGGCTATCTGGGTGGCGAGTTCAATCGGGTGGGGAATTACCACATGATCTGGAACTCCGATGCCCATGCCTGGACCGAGGTGCTCATTCCCGGGCGCGGCTGGGTGCGGGTCGATCCCACGGCGGCGGTTGATCCGGCGCGCATCGACAACCGCTCGGCGAGCCGTCTGCTGGGCGCCGGCCCCTCGGTGCGTTTCGAGTTGAAGGAAAGCGATGGACTCGCGCGCGCCATCCGCAGTCTGCACCTCTTCGCCGACAGCGTCGATGCCGCCTGGCAGAACTGGGTGCTGGACTTCTCGGTCGAGGATCAGCTCGCGCTGCTCGA
>JAFGTZ010000036.1 GCA_016938795.1 Chromatiaceae bacterium
GAGGCTTGACAGCGGCATCCCTGCCGCTGACACCCCCGCGTCCATCCCCCAGCCCTCACCGAAAAATCCATCTGTGATTGGTATAAAGCGAATCATCTGCCGAGCGGAGCGCCCCGCGCCTTTGCCATCAGGCGCCCGCCGCCACCGCGCGCAACCGCCCCCAATCGACACGCGCTGTCTCCACCTTGAGATAGGCCACACCCTCGTCGAGCACCACCACCGCCTCGCGTACCCCGGGCACCGCAAGCAGACGCTGCTCCAGCTCGGCCAGTGGCAGCGCGGGAGCCGCGAGCGCGAGCACATGGCGGCCCAGATTCTCAGGCATTTGCATGGAGGCCATGAGCGCGAACCAGGCCAGCGCGGCCAGAACGCCCAGAACGTACACGGCTTCAGCGCCAAAGGTACCATGCGCCCAGCCGCCGAGCATGCCTCCCATGAAGGCGCCAACGAACTGGGCGCTCGAAAAGACCCCCATGGCGGTGCCCTTGGCCCCGGCCCGGGCGCGTTTCGAGACCAGCGAGGGCAGCACCGCCTCCAGCAGATTGAAGACCGTGAAGACCACGACCATGAGCGCCCCGATCGCCCAGAGCGAGCCATCGAAGAGCGCAAAACCGAGCATGGCCAGCCCCAGCGCGGCCACCGCCCCGAGCAGCACCGCGCGCGCGCGACCGCGCCGCTCGGCCAGGATGATGAAGGGCACCATGGCGGGAATGGCCAGCAAGACCGCTGGCAGATAGAGCATCCAGTGATGGAGCGGATCGAGCCCGGCATCGACCACCGAGAGCGGCAGCACCACGAAGAGACTAACCATGCTCAGATGCAGGAAAAAGATGGCCCCATCGAGTCGGCGCAGCGTGGCATCGGCGAGCACCCCGCGCAACTGATCGAGCGCGGGTTGCGCCTCGCGATGCACTTGCGAACGCTCGGGGTCGGGCACCCAGAGATAGAGCACCAGCATGGCGCCGAGAGCGAGCAGCGCGGTCAGCCAGAAGATGCCCGCCAGCCCCAGCCAGCGCGCGAGCGGCGGCCCCAGCACCAGGGCCGCAGCAAAGGACAGCGCCACGCTGATGCCAATGATGGCCATGCCCTTGGTGCGGGTCTCCTCGCGGGTGAGATCGGCGGTGAGCGCGATGATGGCGGCGGCAATGGCCCCGCTGCCCTGGAGCACGCGCCCTAGAATCACCCAGCCGATGGAGTCGGCAAGCGCCGCCACCAGACTGCCGAACGCGAAGAGCGCAAGACCGCCGAAAATCACCGGTTTGCGCCCGATGCGATCGGAGAGCAGTCCGAGCGGGATCTGAAAGAGCGCCTGGGTGAGCCCATAGGCGCCGATGGCGAGCCCGATCATGAGGGGTGTGGCGCCCTGAAGATCCTGGGCGTAGAGCGCAAACACCGGCAGGATCATGAAAAGACCCAGCATGCGGCTGGCGAAGATGGCGGCGAGCGCGGCGGCGGCGCGCCGTTCGCGCGGCGAGAGCGGAACGCTCAGGGTCTGGTCGGTCTGGTCCACGGGGCTTTGCTTCTTGTGCGCGAAGCTTCGCATAATAGCAGTTTGTCCGCTGCCGGCGCAGACCCATGGACCAGATCCGCATTCGCGGCGCGCGCACCCACAACCTGCGCAACCTCGATCTCGACCTGCCGCGCGAGCGTCTCATCGTGCTGACCGGGCTCTCGGGCTCGGGCAAGTCCTCGCTCGCCTTCGACACCCTCTATGCCGAGGGCCAGCGCCGCTATGTCGAGTCGCTCTCGGCCTATGCGCGCCAGTTTCTCGCGCTCATGGAAAAGCCCGATGTGGATCTCATCGAGGGCCTCTCGCCGGCCATCGCCATCGAACAGCGCACCACCTCGCACAACCCGCGCTCCACGGTCGGCACCATCACCGAGATTCACGACCATCTGCGCCTGCTCTTCGCGCGGGTGGGCGAGGCGCGCTGCCCGCACCATGGCGAACCCCTCAGCGCCCAGACCCCGAGCCAGATGGTCGATGCCATCCTCGCCCTGCCCGAGGGCAGCCGGCTCATGCTGCTCGCGCCCCTACCAAGCCCGCGCGCGGGCGAGGCCAGACATCTGCTCGGCGAACTCCATGCCCAGGGCTTCGTGCGCGCGCGCATCGACGGGGTCATTCATGAGCTGGACAACCCGCCCGCGCTCGACCCCGAGCGCGGGCACCGCATCGAGGCGGTCATCGACCGCTTCCGGGTGCGCCCCGATCTGGCCACGCGGCTCGCCGATTCGCTCGAAACCACCCTGGCGCTTTCCGATGGCCTGGCGCGCATCGCCTGGCTCGATGATCCGGACGCGGCGGAGCTGCGCTTCTCGGCGCGCTTTGCCTGCCCGCAGTGCGGCTACAGCACAGCCCCGCTCGAACCGCGCGACTTCTCCTTCAACAATCCCGCCGGGGCCTGCGAGCGCTGCGACGGACTGGGTGTGGTGGATTTTTTCGATCCGGCCAAGGTGGTCATTCACCCCGAACTCAGCCTCGCCGGCGGCGCCATTCGCGGCTGGGATCGACGCAACGCCCAGTATTTCCAGCGCATCCGCGCCCTCGGCGAGCAGCATGGTTTCGATATCGAGGCCCCCTGGCAGAGCCTGCCCGAGCAGGCGCGCGCGCTGCTGCTTCACGGCGACGGCACCGGGCGCGACGCGCAGGCCCGGCCTGACTCGCCCCCCTTCGAAGGCATCATCCCCAACCTGGAGCGGCGCTTTCGCGAGACCGACTCGGCCCGCGTGCGCGAGGAACTCGCGCGTTACCGCTCCAGCCGTCTCTGCCCGGCCTGTCAAGGCTCGCGCCTGAACGAACGCGCCCGCCATGTCTTCATCGGCCACCACAATCTGCCCGCCCTGGCCGCGCTGCCGGTGGGCGAATCGCTGCGGCTCTTCGAAGGGCTCGCGCTCGGCGGCGCGCGCGGCGCCATCGGCGCGCCCATCATCGCCGGCATCGCCAACCGGCTGCGCTTTCTGGTCGATGTGGGGCTCGACTATCTGAGCCTGGAGCGCGGCGCCGACACCCTCTCGGGCGGCGAGGCGCAGCGCATCCGCCTCGCCAGCCAGATCGGCGCCGCCCTGGCGGGGGTCATGTACGTGCTCGACGAGCCCTCGATCGGGCTGCACCAGCGCGACAACGCCCGGCTGCTCGCCACCCTGGAGCGGCTGCGCGATCTGGGCAACACCCTCATCGTGGTCGAGCACGACGAGGAGGCCATCCGCGCCGCCGACTACATCCTGGATCTGGGTCCGGGCGCCGGGGTGCATGGCGGCGAGGTGGTGGCGCAGGGCAGCCTGGCCGAGATTGAGGCCAACCCGCGCTCGCTCACCGGACGCTATCTGAGCGGCGCGGAGCGCATCCCCATTCCCACCCGGCGCATCCCCAACGACCCCGAGCGTCAGCTGCGCATCCTCGGCGCGCGTGGCAACAATCTGCGCGCCATCGACGTCTCCATCCCCATTGGAACCCTCTGCTGCATCACCGGCGTCTCGGGTTCAGGCAAGTCCACCCTCATCAAGGACACCCTGCACCCTGCCGCCGCGCGCACGCTCAACCGGGCCTCCACGCGCGCGGCCCCCCACGAGCGCATCGAGGGGCTGGAGCACTTCGAGCGCGTTATCGAGATTGAGCAGAGCCCCATCGGTCGCACCCCGCGCTCCAACCCGGCCACCTACACCGGCATCTTCAACGCCATCCGCGAACTCTTCGCCGCCGTGCCCGAGGCGCGCGCGCGCGGCTACGGGCCGGGCCGCTTCAGCTTCAACGTCAAGGGCGGGCGCTGCGAGGCCTGCAAGGGCGACGGGGTCATCCGGGTGGAGATGCACTTTCTGCCCGATGTCTATGTCCCCTGCGATCAGTGTCAGGGCCGGCGCTACAACCGCGAAACCCTGGAGATTCGCTACAAGGGCCGGCGCATCGACGAGGTGCTCGCGCTCAGCGTCGAGGAGGCGCTCGACTTTTTCGCCGCCGTGCCCGTCATCGCCCGCAAGCTCCAGACCCTCACGGAGGTGGGCCTGGCCTATCTCAGCCTCGGGCAGCGCGCCACCACGCTCTCGGGCGGCGAGGCGCAGCGCGTCAAGCTCAGCCGCGAGCTGGCCAAGCGCGAGGCCGGGCGCACCCTCTACATTCTCGACGAACCCACCACCGGCCTGCATGTTCATGACGTGCGCCAGTTGCTCGATGTGCTCTTGAGACTGCGTGACGCGGGCAACAGCCTGGTGGTGATCGAGCACAATCTCGATGTCATCAAGTGCGCCGACTGGATCATCGACCTCGGCCCCGAGGGCGGTGATCGCGGCGGGCGCCTCATCGCCGCCGGCACCCCGGAGAGGCTCGTCACGCATCCCGAGTCACACACCGGGCGCTATCTGCGCCCCCTGCTTGAGCGCGGCTGGTGA
>JAFGTZ010000269.1 GCA_016938795.1 Chromatiaceae bacterium
TGCCCTGGCAGCGCGATCCCACGCCCTACCGCGTCTGGGTCTCCGAGATCATGCTGCAACAGACCCAGGTGCGCGTGGTCATCCCCTATTTCGAGCGCTTCATGGCGCGCTTCCCCACCGTCACCGATCTGGCCGAGGCCCCGCTCGATACGGTGCTCGCGCACTGGTCGGGGCTGGGCTACTACGCCCGCGCGCGCAATCTGCATCGCGCCGCACGTCTCATCGAGCACGATCACGGGGGGCGCTTTCCCGAGTCGATCAAGGCCGTTGAGGCCCTGCCGGGCATTGGCCGCTCCACAGCAGGGGCCATTCTCTCGCTCGCGCTCGGTCAGGCGCATCCCATTCTGGATGGCAACGTCAAGCGCGTGCTGGCGCGCGCCTTTGCCGTTGAGGGCTGGCCGGGCGAGGGCCGGGTGCTGAAGCGCCTCTGGACACTAACCGAGCGACTGACCCCGGATGATCGGGTGGGGCACTACAATCAGGCCATGATGGATCTGGGCGCGACCCTGTGCACACGCGCCACGCCCGCCTGTCCGCGCTGTCCGCTCGCCGCGCGCTGTCTGGCCCGTCACATGGGACGCCAGCGCGAACTCCCCGCCAGCCGCCCCCGGCGCGTCCAGCCCGAGCGCGAGGTGCTGATGCTCATCGCGCGCGACCCGAGCGGCGCCATTCTGCTTGAGCGCCGCCCGCCTACTGGCATCTGGGGCGGACTCTGGAGCCTGCCCCAGGCACCCAGCGGCAGCGATCCCGCCACTTGGTGCGCACAAGCCCTTGGCCTTGAGCCCAGCCGGGTTGAAATGCTTGCCGCGCGCCGTCACACCTTCTCTCACTTCGACTTGTCGATGGATCTGGCCCTGATCGACCTGGAGACAAGCGCCGGGCGCATTGCCGAGACGCCCGATCAGCGTTGGTACCGCCCGAGCGAGATCAACGGGCTCGGTCTCCCGGCTCCAGTCGCGGCCATCCTCACCGACCTGCTTTCATCGACAGACTAACGCGAGAGGATTGCTCCATGACGCATCAGGTTCACTGCATCAAGCTCGGTCGCGAGGCCGAGGGTCTCGACCGCCCGCCCTATCCGGGCGAACTCGGCCAGCGCATCCACGCCCAGGTCTCGCGCGAGGCCTGGCAGGGCTGGCTGCGCCACCAGACCATGCTCATCAACGAAAACCGCCTCAGCCCCATGGACCCCAAGGCACGCCGCTTTCTCGAAGAGCAGATGGAGCGCTACTTCTTCGGCGAAGACGCCGAGCTGCCCCAGGGCTATGTGCCGCCCGCGCACTGATTCGGCGAAAAACCACATCCGGGGTTGACGAAAAACGAAGAAAGGCGTCTAATACGCCGCTCATCCGAGCTGCGCAACGCAGCAAAAGATGCCAAGCCCAGGTAGCTCAGTTGGTAGAGCAGCGGACTGAAAATCCGCGTGTCGGTGGTTCGATTCCGCCCCTGGGCACCAA
>JAFGTZ010000270.1 GCA_016938795.1 Chromatiaceae bacterium
ACCAGCACCTGCAACCGCTCGACCGAGGAATCGACGAAGCGCGCCGTGCCCTGGGCGCTGACCTCCTCGGCCAGCACCGGCCAGGGCTCGATGGCGGCGCGCAGCTCCAGCTCCACCCCGGTGTCGCTCACCAGCGTGCCGTAGCGCGGAAAGCGGAATTCGAGAAAGGGCGCGAACCACTCCAGATCGAATGCGTAACCGGCGCGCCGCATGTCGCACACCACATCGCCCAGATCCTGCCAGAGAAACCAGGGCAGCATGAAGCGATCGTGCAGCTCGCTGCCCCAGCGCACCAGGCGCTCGCGATAGGGCTCGCGCCAGAAGCGCGCCACCAGGGCGCGCAGCAGTAGCAGTTGCACCAGGCTCATGCGCGCGTGCGGCGGCATCTCGAAGGCCCGGAATTCTACCAGCCCGAGCCGGCCACTGGGGCTGTCCGGCGAGTAGAGCTTGTCGATGCAGAACTCGGAGCGATGGGTGTTGCCGCTGAGGTCGGCGAGCAGGTTGCGCAGGATGCGGTCCACCAGCCAGGGGGCCGGCGTCTCGCCCTCGGGGATCTGGGCAAAGGCGATCTCCAGGTTGTAGAGGCTGTCGTGGCGCGCCTCGTCCACCCGGGGGGCCTGGCTGGTGGGGCCGACGAAGAGTCCAGAGAAGAAATAGGACAGGCTGGGATGGCGCTGCCAGTAGGCGAGCAGGCTGCGCAGCAGATCGGGGCGGCGCAGCAGCGGGCTGTCGCCCGGGGTGGAACCGCCCAGGGTGACATGGTTTCCGCCGCCGGTGCCGGTGTGGCGTCCGTCGAGCATGAATTTCTCGGTCCCCAGCCGACAGAGCCGCGCCTCTTCATAAAGCGTCTCGGTGATCCGCACCATCTGGCTCCAGCTGTGCGCCGGATGCACGTTGACCTCGATAACGCCCGGATCCGGGGTCACCGAGAGCTTCAGCAGGCGCTCGTCGCGGGGCGGCTCGTAGCCCTCCAGCACGATGCGCAGGTCGAGCGCGGTGGCGGTGGCCTCGATGCTGGCGAGCAGCTCGACAAAATGCTCCAGATGAGTCAGCGGGGGCAAAAAAATGTGCAACTGGCCGTCGCGCGGCTCGACACAGAGCGCGGTGCGCACCAGCTCGGCGGGATGGCTGTCGTCTGCCCGCTGTTCGTGGATGTCGGCACGCTCAGCCTGTGCCGGAGTGAAGCGCGCATAGCGGCGCGCCACCTCGCCCCAGGGGTCGTGCAGCGGTGCGCGCGGCTCGAAGGGATCGCGCGGCGGGTCCGTGTCGCACTCGGCCTCGTCCGCCCAGGGCAGGGCGTCGAGCGGCAGGCGCAGCCCCATGGGCGAGTCGCCCGGGACCAGAAAGAGCAGTCCATCGCGCAGGGTCCAGCGCCCGCTCTGCCAGCCTTCGCCAGCGTGGCGCAAGGGCAGGACATAGCCCACGATGCGGTCGAGACCCTGCTGGAAGAGGCGGCGCAGGCGCTGGCGCTCCATGGCATCGGCGAGCTTGGCGTCGAGCGGGTTGAGGTTGACCGGCAGTCGCCCCTCGCGCCAGAGGTAATAGAAAACATCCTCATAGGCCGGCAGGGCGAACGCGGGATCCAGCCCCAGATGCTCGGCCAGGGCACACATAAAACGCTCGGCATCGCGCCAATCGTGCCGACTGCCGGCGGATTCGAGCGCGCAGCGCTCGGGATCGCGCCACAGCGCCACCCCGTCCTTGCGCCAGTAGCAGTTCAGCGCCCAGCGGGGCACGGGCTCGCCGGGATACCATTTGCCCTGGCCCAGATGCAGCAAACCGCCAGGCGCGAAGCGCTGGTGCAGCCGTTGCGCAAGCTGAGCGGCCAGATGGCGTTTGTGTTCACCCAGCGCCTGGGTGTTCCACTCCGCGCCGTCCATGTCGTCGATGGAGACGAAGGTGGGCTCGCCACCCATGGTGAGGCGCACGTCGTTGGCCGATAACTCAAGGTCCACCGTCTCGCCAAGCCGCAGCACCGCCTGCCACTGCTCCTCGGTATAGGGCTTGGTCACGCGCGGCGCTTCCTTGATGCGGGTGACCTCATTATGGAAAGAAAAGTCGGTCTTGCACGGCTCTACCGCGCCGGTCAGGGGGGCCGCGCTCGCCGGTTCCGGGGTGCAGGCGAGCGGGATGTGACCCTCGCTGGCGAAGAGGCCGGAGGTAGGATCGAGCCCCACCCAGCCGGCCCCAGGGACATAGACCTCGGTCCAGGCATGCAGATCGGTGAAGTCTTGCTCCGGCCCCGCAGGTCCGTCGAGCGCCCTTACATCCGGGGTCAGCTGCACCAGATAACCCGAGACGAAGCGCGCCGCGAGCCCCAGATGACGAAGAACCTGCACCAGCAGATAGGCCGAGTCGCGGCAGGAGCCCTTGCCGAGCGTTAGGGTCTGTTCGCAGCTCTGCACGCCGGGTTCGAGCCGGATGACATAGCCGATATCAGACTGCAGGCGCTGGTTGATCGCGACCAGAAAGTCCACAGTGCTGGGGTGATGGCGCTCGACCCTTGCCAGCCACTCCATCAGCCGCGGTCCGGATTCGCGGGGCTTGAGATAGGGGCCGAGCTCCTCGCGGAGCTGGGCGGCGTAGACGAAGGGATAGCCCTTGGCGTCGTCCTCCAGAAAAAAATCGAAGGGGTTGATGGTGATCATCTCGGCCACCAGGTCCACCTCGATGCTCAGACGCCTGGTCTTCTGCGGAAACACCAGCCGCGCCTGCCAGTTGCCGAAGGGATCCTGCTGCCAGTTCAGAAAATGGCTTTCCGGCTCGATCTTCAGGGAATACGACAGGATGGGTGTGCGGCAATGCGCCGCCGGACGCAGCCGCACCACCTGGGGCGAGAGACTGACCGGGCGCTCGTAGTCGTATTGGGTGCGGTGGTTGAGAGCAACGTGGATCGTCATGGCTGAGTCCGATGCTGAGTGAGAATTGGGTGCTCGATCCCGCCGCGCCATGGGTGCGATACCGGTGCTGATGCGCAGGGCCGGGCGCTCCAGTGGCGCGTTCGCAGACGCCGCCGCTCTGCACGAAACGTTCCAATGGTTCCAGTTCCATCGGATGCGGCCCGGCCTACCCGGGCATTGCACCAAAACAACCCGCGCCCATGCCGCGCCGCACCAAGGGGGTGCGATCTGGCCCCATGGCGAGCCCGGCGCTCATCAGCCCGCTGGGCCCTTGCCTGAATCAGGCCCAGAACTCGGCTCAATGGCCCATCATTTGCTTGGATGCCTCCAGATGTCAGGGTTCAAGCACGCGCTGGAGCGCGTGCTCGCGCGAGGTAGCGATGGCCGATCATAGTCAGATGCAACTACAGTCCTTGGCCCCGGCTGCGCCCGGTTCCGTGCCCGGTTCAGAGTGTCTGGACCCATTGCGGCTTGGCCTGGAGCACTATGATGCCCGAAACAGCTGGGACGAGCTGATCGCACCCAGCGGCGAGCCGCATCCTCATGCGCAGGATCTGGTGCGCGCGCTCGCCGCCATGGACACCGCCGAGCTGGCGGCGCGTCAGACCGCCGCCGAGCTGGCCATCAAGGAGATGGGCGTGACCTTTACCGTCTACAGCGAAAAGGACGGCGCCATTGACCGCGCCTGGCCCTTCGACATCATTCCGCGCATCATCGCGCGCAGCGAGTGGGAGCGTATCGAGGCGGGGCTGAAGCAGCGGGTGCGGGCGCTCAATCGCTTCATCGACGATCTTTATCATGATCAGACCATCGTGGCCGACGGCGTCTTTCCCGCCGAACTCCTGGCCGATTCGGCCAACTTCCGCCCCCAGTGCCGCTGGGTCGATCCGCCCTTCGGCATCTGGGCGCACATCTGCGGCTCCGATCTGGTGCGCGATGCGGACGGCACGGTCTATGTGCTGGAGGATAATCTGCGGGTGCCCTCCGGGGTGTCCTACATGCTGGAAAACCGTCTGGTCACCAAGCGCGTCTTTCCCGAGCTCTTCGAGAACTATGCGCCGCTTCCGGTGGACGACTATCCCTCGCAGCTCTTCGACACCCTGGCGGCCCTCTCGCCGCGCCCTGCTGAGTATCCCGAGGTGGTGGTGCTCACGCCCGGCATCTACAACAGCGCCTATTTCGAGCATGCCTATCTGGCGCAACAGATGGGCTGCGAGCTGGTGGAGGGGCGCGATCTGGTGGTGTGCGAGGACGATTGCGTCTACATGCGCACCGTCGATGGCCTGCAGCGGGTGGATGTCATCTATCGTCGCATCGACGACCTCTTTCTCGATCCCGAGGCCTTCCGCCCCGATTCGGCCCTGGGCGTGAACGGCCTGCTGCGCGCCTGGAAGGCCGGCAACGTGGCCCTGGCCAATGCCCCCGGGGCCGGGGTGGCGGACGACAAGGTGGTCTATGCCTTCGTGCCCGACATCATCAAATACTATCTGGGCGAGGAGGCCATCATTCCCAATGTGCCCACCTTCCGCTGTCTCTACGCCGAGGAGCGCGAGCATGTGCTCGCCAATCTCGACAGTCTGGTGGTCAAGCCCGCCAACGAATCCGGCGGCTATGGCATGCTCATGGGGCCCCAGGCAAGCCCAGCGGAGCGCGAGCGTTTCGCCGAGCTCATCCGGCGCAACCCGCGCAACTACATCGCCCAGCCGGTGCTGAACCTCTCCACCGTGCCAACCGTGGTCGAGGGACGGGTCGAGCCGCGCCATCTCGATCTGCGGCCCTTCATCCTCTCCGCCGATCACATGCATGTGACCATGGGAGGGCTGACCCGCGTGGCCATGCGCAAGGGATCCCTGGTGGTGAACTCCTCCCAGGGCGGGGGCAGCAAGGATACCTGGATCGTGGCCGACTAAGCCTGCCGCAGCCTCTCGAATCGAGGAGACCGAATCGTGTTATCGCGCGTTGCTGAAACACTCTATTGGATGGCCCGTTACGTGGAGCGTGCCGAGAACGTGGCACGCATCATCAACGTCAACACCCACCTGCTGCTCGATCTGCCGAGGGGCGTGGCGCCCGGCTGGGAGCCGCTGATCGCCATCATCGGCGCCCAGGGGCCCTTTCAGGAGCGCTACACCGAGTGCAGCGAACGTGCCGTGCTGCTCTATCTGGTGGGCGATGCGGACAATCCGGGCTCCATCCTCAGCTGTCTGCACCGGGCCCGGGAGAACTGTCGCACCATCCGCGACATTGTGCCGCGCGAGGGCTGGGAGCTGATCAACGAGCTCTATCTCTTTGCCAAGGATTCGGTCGAGGAGGGGGTCTCGAAGCGCGGCCGTCACGCCTTTCTCAAGCGCATTCTGCTCGGCAGCCAGACCATCGCCGGCATGCTCGCCGGCGCCATGAATCGGGATAAGGGTTATCACTTTCTGTTCATGGGGCGCATGCTCGAGCGCGCCGACATGTCCACCCGCATCATCGACGTGCGCTCGGAGAACCTGCTGCCCCAGGAGGCTGGCGACACCCACCCCTTTGATAATATCCAGTGGATGAGCGTGCTTAAATCCATGACCGCCTATCAGATGTACAGGCGCAGCATGCAGGTGCGGGTGCGCCGCGTTGAGGTGCTGCGTTTTCTGCTCCAGAGCGAGCAGTTCCCGCGCGCCTTCCGCTACTGCATCGGATCGGTCGAGGAGAGCCTCGCCGCCCTGCCGCGCAACGAGCCGGCGCTGCGCATCATCGGACGGCTCAAGCGCACGGTCATGGGCGCCGACCAGTTCGAGGCTCTCGATCAGGCCGCCCTGCACGCCTTTCTCGACGGCCTGCAACTGGGCCTGATCGAACTCCACGAGACCCTGGCCAATGCCTATTTTCTGCCGCGCGAGGAGGCGGTTGCCGCTTAGGCCCGATCAGGCCCGATTAGGCCCAATCAGGCCCGCTCGGATCTGGCGGCTCTCATCCGCCCCCTGATCAGACGCTGCCCTCGGATCAGACGATCGGGGGCAAGCAGCTGGCGACCTGGCGCAAGCTCCGCCTCGCCTGCAATCTCTTTGCTTGATGGCGTGCCAGGTGATCGGTAGCATCGCGGCATCCACAATTCTCGTTCATGCGCGAGACCACCTCCCGCACCTTGGGAAGCAGCCCGATGGCGCCAGCCGATTTCAGCAGCAAGACCTATCTGGTCGTCGATGACTTTCCTGACATGCGCGCGGTGATTCGCAACATGCTGTCCTCGCTCGGCGCAACCCGTCTGGATCAGGCGCGCGATGGCAAGGAGGCGATCGCCCTCATGGAGCGCAAGCACTATGACGTGGTGCTGTGCGACTATAACCTGGGGGCCGGCAAGGATGGCCAGCAGGTGCTGGAGGAGGCGCGACGACGCTCGCTCATCGGCGTGGATACCATCTTCATCATGGTCACGGCCGAAAATACCCGCGAGATGGTCATGGGCGCGGTGGAGTACGCGCCGGATAACTATCTGGCCAAGCCTTTCACCAAGGATCTCATCAAGTCGCGTCTGATCAAGCTCTTCGAGCGCAAGGCTGATCTGGCCGCAGTCAATCGGGCGTTGACGGCGCGCGACTACAATGCCGCCATCAATGAACTCGACCGCCTCATCGCGGCGCGTCCGCGCAATCTCGCTGAACTGCTACGGCTCAAGACCGACCTCTGCCTGAGCGCCAATCGGCTCGACGAGGCCTTGGTCATCTACGATCAGGTGCTTCAGGGGCGCGATTTGAATTGGGCGCATCTGGGCAAAGGGCGGGTGTTTTTCCAGCGCAAGCAGTATGGCGAGGCGCGCGAAATCTTCGCGCATCTTGTGGAACTCGATCCCAACTACGTGGCCGCCTACGACTGGCTGGCGCGCACCCAGGTCGCCGAGCAGGCCTTTGCTGAGGCCGAACAAACCCTGAAGAAGGCGGCGCGTCTATCGCCTCGCTATGTCGAGCGTCAGCAGCGCCTCGGCGATCTCGCGCTCGACAATGGCGATGGCGAGACGGCCGAGGGGGCCTTTACGCGCGCGGTTAACCTGGCCAAACACTCGGTGCTGAATCATCCCGTGCTGCATGCCAGCCTGGCCAAGGCCAAGAGCGCCAATGGCAAGCACGACGAGGCCCTGAAGGTCGCCGCCAAGATCGCCTCGACCTTTGCCGACGATCCCGAGGCGGCGGTCTATCAGGCCAGCGCCGCAGCCACTATCCACTCCAACAAGGGCGATGCGGCGGCAGCCGCCAAGGCGCTGCAAGAGGCCGAGGCGGCGCTTGCCGAAACGCCCGAGCTGTCGGCTGGCCTGGCCTTGGAAATGGCGCGCGCCTGCGCCCGGCTTGGCGAGACGGAGCGCGCGAGCGGTTTTCTGCAGAAGGCAATCGCCAACAATCATGACGACCATGAGTTTCTCGCCGAGGTCTTGCGCGTGTCGCACGAAAGCGGCATCGCCGAGGAGGCGGATGTGGCCATTCGCGGCATCCAGCAGGAGATCATCAAGACCAACAACACCGGTGTGCGCCTCATTCGTGAAGGCGACTACGAGGCGGCGGTGGCGCTGTTGCATCAAGCCGCCGATGAGATGCCGGGTAACAAGACCATCAATCTCAACGCGGCCAAGGCCTGCATCATCAAGATGGAGAACCTGGGGGTGACATCCGAGGATGTGCAGCAGGTGCGCCGCTGCATCGAGCGGGTTGAGAAAAGCGCCCCCGACGATTGGCGTCTGGCCGATGTCAAGACGCGACTGCGCGAGATCGCGCTCAAGCTCAACGGTGGATCATGACCCATGGATTTTTCCGACATCCTTGCCTCCTCCATTCACGACATCAAGAATTCACTGGGGCTGATTCTCAACAGTCTCGATGACTTGGTCACCAATCCCGACAATCATCTCGCCGATCCGCGCCAGGCCAGTCTGCTCAAGCACGAGGTGAATCGCGCCAACAGCAATCTGCTGCAACTGCTCACCCTCTACAAGCTTGGCAATGCGCAGCTCGGACTGCGTGTTGCGGAGCACAATCTTGACGATTTTCTGGAAGATGTCGTCGCCGACAATCAGGCGGTCTGCGAGGCCCTCGGACTGGAGCTGACGTTTCTCTGCGAGGAGGATCTCAGCGGGTATTTCGACTGGGATCTGGTGCGCGGGCTCTTGAACAGCATCATCGGCAATGCACAGCGCTATGCCCGTTCGCGCGTCCGGCTCAGCGCCTGTGAACAGGATGGCTATCTGGTGATTCGGGTCGAGGACGATGGCGCGGGCTTTCCCGAGAGCCATCTGCGTATGCTCAACGCCGCTGCCGAGGACAGCGAACAGGACGGCTCCGAGGAAGGCATCGCGAGCCGCACCCGGCTCGGGCTCTATTTCGCCTCCTGCATTGCCGAGCAGCATCGCGCCGGGGACCGGGTTGGGCGTATTCGTCTTGCCAATGCCCAGAACCTGCCAGGCGGCTGCTTTGAGCTGTGGTTACCCTGAAGGCAGGCAGGCACGGGATTTCAAGATGCTCACCACTCGCTCCATGGCCGCATCATGGGTAATTGGCCTGCTGATGGCCTCGGTGCTCTTTGCCGCGCCCCTGAAGGCCGCGACCGATGTGCGTCTGCTCATCGATGTCTCGGGCAGCATGCGTCAGAACGACCCCGATAATCTGCGCGTGCCTGCCCTGAGTTTGGTCACCGAATTATTGCCATCCGGCGGCCAGGCCGGGGTCTGGGTGTTTGCCGAGAATGTGGAGCCGCTGGTAGCGCCGGCTGCGGTTGATGACGCCTGGAAACAACGCGCGCGCGCCGCGCTCAAGCGCATTCACTCGCGTGGCTTGTACACCGACATCGAGCGCGCCCTTGACGCCGCCAGTCGCGACTGGACGACGGCGGATCCTGAGCAGGATCGGCATATTGTGCTGCTCACCGATGGCGTGGTCGATGTGTCGAAGAACGACGCCGAGGACGCCGCCTCGCGCGCGCGCATCACCGGTGAGCAAATCAAGCGGTTGAAAGCGCTTGGCGTCAAGGTGCATGTGGTCGCGCTCTCTGAGGGGGTGGACGCGGAACTGATGCGGATTTTAAGCGACCGCACCGATGGCTGGCTGGAGGCGCCGCGCGATGCCGATGCCCTGCAGCGGGTGTTTCTGCACATGCTCGAACAGTCCGCCCCGCCCACCACGCTGCCCCTGGAGGGCAACCGCTTCAGCGTCGATGATCAGGTGTCGGAATTTACCCTGCTCGCGTTTCGCGCCGCCGAGGGTTCCACACGTCTGGTGTCGCCTGATGATCGGCTCATCTCGGTCTCCAACCCGGGCGAGGGGGTGAGCTGGCGCGCGGATGCCGGTTACGACCTGGTCACGGTCACTGCGCCCCTGGCTGGTGACTGGGAACTGCTCGGGGCCGAGGATCCCGACAATCGGGTGGCCGTGGTGACGGATCTCGGGATCGACGCCACGCCCTTGCCGGCATTGATCCATTCGGGCGATACCCTGGCGCTGGAGGTGTGGCTGACTAGCGAGGGCCTGCCCGTGAGTCGTGCCGATTTGCTCGAACTGCTGAGCGGGCGCGCGCGTCTCATCCCGCTGGAGAGCGAGGCGGGCGCGATTGAGCTGCCCCTGACCTTCGATGCCGCATCGCAGCGTTTCAAGGGCGAACTCAAGGCCAATGCCCTGACACCCGGCCTCTATGACCTGACCTTGATTCTGGATGGCGGCGCCTTCGAGCGCCAGTTACAGCGGCGTTTGCGTCTTGCGCCACCGCCGGTGACGGTGCGCTACGAGGGGCGTCCGCCCTCGCCCGAGGGCGCACCCGCACGCTTGCGCATCATCATCAATGCCGAGCCCGATCAGATCGAGCCCGAGAGTCTCTTTGGGTATGTGCGCGTGCAGCGTCCCGACGAGAGCCTGACCGTGCTGGAGCTGGGTCCGCTCAGCGAGATTCCGATGCTCTATGAAGTGGTGGCCGATATTCCCGGTACCTACGATGTCAGAACGCGTCTAGCGGTGCGTGCTCAGACCGGCCGTTCCATTGTGGTGGAGCCGCCCGAGGAACGCTTTCAGTTCGAGTTCGAACTCCCGGAGCAGCCCCCCGAGGAGGACAGCGAGAAACCTCGCGACGGGAGCTTCTCCTGGCTTGCGCTGGCGCTTTATCTGCTTGGCGGCAATAGCCTGCTGGCCGCCTTGCTGGGTCTGATCTGGTGGTTGCGGGGGCCGCATCGCGCCCCGCGTCCTGACATGAACGCGGAGGAAAAGGCAGCATGACGGCCCTGGAAGTTGGAGGTCTGGTGCTCGCCGTGGAGTTCGCCCTGGTGGCCTGCGCGGTGCTGTTCTGGATGCTGCATCGTTCGCATGAGACGCTCAAGCAGGACCATGCCGAGGCGGGAGCGGTGCTCGACAAGGTGGTTACCTCGGAGGACTCGCGTCGTGAGGCGCTTTCGGGCATTTTCTCCAGCACCTATAACCTGGAGGGCGAGGAGCTGGAGTCCACCGTCAATGAGTACCTGGAGCGCGAGAAGGCCTTTTATAGCGCCATGCTCAATATCTATCTGGAGCGCAAGGGCGACAAGTTGCACGACATGCCCAAGGAGCTGACCAAGGTGCTGGCGCCCTTGGTGCACCTCACCCCGCAGAACATGGTGTCCGCCGATGAACTGGGCAGTCTTGAAAGCGAAAAGGCCGAGTTGTCTGCCGAGCTTCAGGAGACCAAAACCACCCTGGGTCAGCTCATGGATGAGTATAACGCCGCCTTCGGACGCGCCCAGATGATGCAAGAGGCGTCCGAGGCCGCGTCGCCCTCGGCGCTGGAGCCGCAAGCGGATATCGACATGAACCCGGAGGCTGAACCGCCAGCGGCAGCCGAACCCGAGCCAGCCGAGCCCGAAGCCGCCTCGCCAGAAGCTGCGCCATCGTCAGCCGATGCGGGTTTTGTGGTGGAAGAGGCCGACGATGAGATTGATATCGACGCGCTGCTCGCACAGGCAGCCGCGCCGCCGCCCGATGCGGATCAGCCGCCGCCGCAGGAGCGCGATGACGCGAAGAATCGGGATCAGTCCCAGAGTTTCGAACTCGACGAGGAATTTGAGGTGGATCTCGACGCCTCTGGCAAGGGGGCCGAAGCGTCCGCCGAAACTGAAGCAGATGATGACTGGGACGCACGGCTCGACGAGCTGAGCGATCTCTTCGAGACGCCCCCGGAAGCGAATAACAAGAAGCCGGGCTAGTCGCTCAGGTGACTGCTTCGGCGGCGTCGCACGAACGCATGGCGTGGCCGTAGACCTTGCAGCAATTGCGCCCCGAACGCTTGGCCTCGTAGAGCGCAGCGTCAGCGCGTCGATAGACCTCCTCGGGGGTGTCGTTGGGGATGAATTCAGCCAGTCCGCAGGACATGCTCACTGGCACCGGCTGGCCACGATACTGAAAGCGCGAGGAGGCCACCAGGGCGCGCAGCTTGTCGGCCACTTCAAAGGCAGTCTGGATGTCGGTCTCGGGGAGCAGCAGCATGAACTCCTCGCCCCCGAAGCGCGCCAGAAAGTCGCTCTTGCGGGTCGATTCGTTGAGCAGCTTGGCAAGAATGCGCAGCACCTTGTCGCCCGCGCTGTGGCCATAGGTGTCGTTGATTCGCTTGAAGAAATCCACGTCCCAGACGCTCAGCACGGAGGGCCGCCCATAGCGCGCCCAGCGCTCGCACTCGAGCGCGATGCGTTCATCGTAAGCGAGGCGGTTATAGAGCCCCGTGAGCGCATCGCGCAGCGCCCGGTCGTGCGCCTCGCGCAGGCGTCCACGCAGCTCGAAACTTTCCTCCTCAACCTTCGTCAGCTCCACCTTCAGGTGTTCAATCTCGCTTTCGGCCTGACGCAGGCGATCATGTTCAAGACGCGCGCGCGCGTCCATGTGGAGCTGAATATTGGTCAGATGCTCCTGAATGCTCTGCTTGAGCTGATGGATATCCTCGGCCTCGCTCACCGAGCGGCGCATCCCATCGACCTCGCGCGACATTTGCGCATCCAGCTCCAAACCTTCGCGCGCGCTTTGCTCGCGCTGCCCGACCGATTCCTCAAGATAACGATCAAGCTCCTTCAGACGCCCAGTGAGCTGGGAAAGAAAGCTCTCGATATCCTTTTTTTCCTGCTCGACGTGATAGCGCGCCCGTGCCATGAGATCGGCAATCTCGGCAATGGCGCGGCTGGCCGTGTCGGGCGAGGGGGGTTGCTCAAGCAGCGCGACGATGGCCTGCACCTGGGCCGAGAAGCTCTCGGGCAGGTCGAGCCGGTGCACCAGATCGATGAGCACCTGATTGAAGGTCGGGGCCTTGTTGTCTGTCTCGGCGTCCGCTGTGGTTTCCGGCCTGGGGTCAAGCCCAGGGTCCGTGGCGGCCTCCTCCGCTCCTGAGCCGTTGCTTGGCGCCTCGCTTGCGGCTGTTGCGGGGGGATCGCTGTGCTCAGGTGTCTCGTCCGCCGCCGTCACCGTCGCCTCGCTAGACCCCGAGGCATCGTTCTCCTGCCGGTTGAACAGACGCCCGAACAGGCCGTCGCGTCCGCTCTCCTGGCTGTTGTCGTCGATCCACTCGCCCATGGCGTGCATGAAGGTCGCCATGGTCTCGACGGCCTGCTGGGGATCGGCCTCCTTGCGCGCCGCACGCAGCCCCTTGCGCAGCGTTTGGATGGACGCCTTGAGCGTGGCGGGCGGGCGCAGGCGTTCAAGACGCTCCTCAACGCCCGCGAGGCGCTCGGCCAGGGCGTCGGTCTGGTGCTTGTTCAGCTGATCAAGCCGCAGTATGGAGTTCGAAATCTCCTCCATGAGCGCGCCGATCTGACTGGCGGTGGCGTTTTTGCGAATCGCCTTGCGCAACGACTCCAGCTGCTCGCCAAGTAGCCGGTCGGGTGTCTCGACGGCCAGGGCAAGGCGCGAGACTGATTGGCGCAGAATCTTCTCCAACGCAGCCCAATCGCGCTCGCGCTGTTCGATTTCGTCGAGCTGGCGGAGATATTTCTCCTTCCAGGCGTTGGATTCCTTGGTGGACATGGCGGCTGGTCGCTTAGTGTTTAGGGCCAAACAGAAGCCAAAGGATAAACCCAAGCACGGGTAAAAGCAGGATAAGCACGATCCAGAAGACCTTCGAGCCGGTGCCCGCGCGGCTTTGCACGATGCGCACAAAGGCCCATACGATGAGAATAAGCAGCAGCAGTCCGAAAAAACCGCCGACTTCGATCAACATCAATGAATCCCCTTGAAACTAGCGCCGCCGCTCTCTCGGCGAATATCCGTGACCCACGCGGGCCACGGTAAGCGGTATCAAGTCGTGATGCAGCGCCTTCGTCTCGCTATTCGAAGGCGCTCGATCAGGCTAGATGGCGTTGGGATCGTCGATGATGTTGACTTCCATGCGCGCCTTGGCCAGCAGTTTCTGCATCCCCAAACGCTGTTCGACATTGATGAGGATGGGGCCGCCGATATTGGCGTTGAGCCCGCCGGGCTGGGTCGGCTGCGCCTCTTCGGGCTTCCAGAGCATGAGCAGCACCACCACCTGCTCGGGGCAATCGGCCTGGAGCAGGCGCTGTTCCTCGTCGGTCAGTTCGAGCACATAGTTCAGTCCGTAGAGCTGCGGATCGACCAGGGTGAAGGTGATGTCAGGGTTGTCAAGACACTCCATCCAGTAAACGCGCCCGGCCTCGGTATCCGAATGGGTCAGGCGATAGCGCCGCTCGTTTTCGAAACCAGGGATGCCATTGGGGAAGAAGACGTCATCGCGGGTGAGCTGGGTGCTTGCATCGGTCATGGGTCCAGATCCTCTGTGGTGACCAGGTGGAGAAGGCGGGCGAAACCATGGCATGGAACGCCGCCCTGGGCAAGCGCGGCGCGCGCCTTTCGAGGGCCCCTGTTACTGGCACGCCTCGCACTCCGGGTCAAGGATGGCGCAGGCCTTGGGGGCGGACTCTTCGCTCGGCGCGGGCGCGCTGCTCGCGCGTCCAGTATAGGCGCCGCCCACGGCATTGAGCCGATTGGCGCGGCTGGTATCGGCGATGGTGGATTTCTCCACATGGGTGGCGCCCATGGAGCGTAGATAGTAGGTGGTCTTGAGTCCGCGCACCCAGGCGAGCTTGTAGAGATTATCCAGCGTCTTGCCGCTGGGCTCGCGCAGATAGAGGTTGAGGCTCTGCGCCTGATCGATCCATTTCTGGCGTCGGCTCGCCGCCTCGATGAGCCAGCGCGCGTCAATCTCGAAGGCGGTGGCGTGGAGCGCCTTGAGATCCTCTGGGATGCGCTCGATGGGCGCGAGCGAGCCATCGTAATATTTGAGGTCATTCACCATGACCGCATCCCAGAGTCCGCGCGCCTTGAGATCGGCCACCAGGGCGGGATTGACCACAGTGAACTCGCCCGAGAGGTTGGATTTCACGAAGAGGTTCTGATAGGTCGGCTCGATGGACTGGCCAACCCCAACGATATTGCTGATGGTGGCGGTGGGCGCGATGGCCAGACAGTTGGAGTTGCGCATACCCTGCGCGCGCACCTGCTCGCGCAGTCGCGCCCAGTCGAGCGTGGTGCTGGTGTCCATCTGCAGATAGCCGCCGCGCGCCTCTTCCAGCAGACGGATGCTGTCGATGGGCAGCAGGCCCTGACTCCAGAGCGAGCCCGCGAAGCTCGGATAGCGTCCGCGCTCGGCGGCCAGCGCGCTGCTCGCCTCGATGGCGTAATAGCTCAGATGCTCCATGCTCTGGTCGGCAAAGTGCACCGCCTCCAGGCTGGCATAGGGCAGGCGCAGGCGGTGCAGGGCGTCCTGAAAGCCCATGATCCCGAGCCCCACCGGACGGTGGCGCAGGTTGGAGGCGCGCGCCTGGGGCACGGTGTAAAAATTGATGTCGATGACGTTATCGAGCATGCGCATGGCGGTGCGCACGGTGCGCCGCAGCCGTTCGGTCTCCAGCCCCTTGTCGCTCACATGGGCGGCGAGATTCACCGAACCGAGATTGCACACGGCGATTTCCTGATCATTGGTGTGCAGGGTAATCTCGGTGCAAAGGTTCGAGCTGTGCACCACGCCGACATGCTGATTGGTGTAGCGCAGATTGCAGGGATCCTTGAAGGCGATCCAGGGGTGCCCGGTCTCGAACAGCATGGCGAGCATCCGGCGCCACAGATCGACCGCCTTGAGCCGCTTGCTCACCTTGATCTCGCCGCGCGCGGCGCGCGCCTCGCACTCCCGATAGGCCGCCTCGAAGGCCTGCCCGGTCAGATCGTGCAGCTCGGGCACCTCATCGGGCGAGAAGAGCGTCCAGTCGCCTTCCTCGGCCACCCGTTTCATGAAGAGATCCGGCACCCAGTTTGCCGTGTTCATGTCATGGGTGCGGCGCCGATCATCGCCCGTGTTCTTGCGCAGATCGAGAAATTCCTCGATGTCGATGTGCCAGGTTTCGAGATAAGCACAAACCGCGCCACGTCTCCGCCCTCCCTGATTGACGGCGACTGCTGTATCGTTCGCCACCTTCAAAAACGGCACCACGCCCTGGCTCTTGCCGTTGGTCCCCTTGATGTGGGCGCCAAGGCCGCGCACCCGGGTCCAGTCGTTGCCGAGACCGCCGGCGTATTTGGAGAGCAGGGCGTTGTCCTTGATGGCGCTGTAGATGCCATCGAGATCGTCGGGCACCGTGGTGAGAAAGCAGGAGCTGAGCTGCGCGCGGCGGGTGCCGGCGTTGAAGAGCGTCGGGGTCGAGCACATGAAATCGAAGCTGGAGAGCAGCTCGTAGAACTCGATGGCGCGCGCCTCGCGCTCCAGTTCGTTGAGCGCAAGCCCCATGGCCACGCGCATGAAAAAGGCCTGCGGCAGTTCGTAGCGGATGCCCTCGCTGTGGATGAAGTAGCGATCGTAGAGCGTTTGCAGCCCCAGATAGGTGAACTGAAGATCGCGCTCGGGCCGGAGCGCCGCGCCAAGGCGCGCGAGGTCGAAGAGGGCGAGCTGCTCATCGAGCTGTTCGAGCGCGATGCCGCGCTTGATGTAGGCGGCAAAATAGTCGCCATAGCGCGCCCCCAGATCGGCCTGGGTCTCCACGCCCGCCGCCAGATCGAGAAAGCTGAGCGCCTCGCGGCGCAGGCTGTCGAGCAGCACACGCGCAGCCACTTGGCTGTATTGAGGCTCGCGCTCGATGAGGGTGCGCGCGGCCATCACCAGCGCCTGATTCACCTCGCGTTCGGGCACCCCATCGAAGAGGTTGCGCAGCGTCTCATCAAGAATGGCGCTCGGATCAACCTCGTCGAGATCCTGACAGGCCTCATCGAGCAGCCGCTCCAGTCGCCCGAGATCGAGCGGACGGCGCGAGCCATCGTCGAGCGTCACCGCGAGCGCCGGCGCCTCGCGCGTCGGGCTCGGCGCGGCGGCCTGCTGGCGCGCGCGGGCATGCTCCTCGCGATAGAGCACATAGGCGCGCGCCACCTTGTGCTCGCCCGCGCGCATCAGCGCCAGCTCGACCTGATCCTGAATGTCCTCGATATGCACCGTGCCGCCACTGGGCAGACGCCGCCCAAGGGCGGCCTGTACCTGCTCGGTCAGGCGCTCGACCTGCTCGTGGATGCGGCTGGAGGCGCTCGCCGAGTCGCCCTCCACGGCGAGAAAGGCCCGGCGCATGGCGAGCGCGATCTTGCCGGCATCGAAATCCGTGATCTGTCCGGTGCGCCGGATGACCTGAAGACGGCCGGGAACGGGGCCGAGCGCCGACTCGGGCTCGATGGTGGACGGGCTCAGGCGCGCGGCGGGCTGATCGATCGACATGGGGCTCTCCGGGGCGGTGTCTGGGGGTTGCGGCAGTGGGCCGGACAGCATAGGTGGAATCCTTGGCTTCATCAATATCTAAGAATGTTGGCAATAAACAACACAAGATATTGTGTTTTTAGACCAAATACACATAGATTTTTTGCTGAGGGCTGGGGGATAGACGCGGGGGTGTCAATAGACCGACGACGGGCGATCCCTGCCCGGTTGAGATGGCCTAGCCTGAGGCGATTTCGCAGCGATTGCGCCCGCCTTGCTTGGCCCGATAGAGCGCCTCGTCGGCGCGCCGGATGAGCCGATCAAGCGGCTCGCCGGAGTGGCGAACGGCGACACCAAGACTGGCCGTGACATGGAGCGCTTCGCCCTCGTCGAGCTGGAAGGAATGCGCCGCGATGGCCGCGCGCAGCCGCTCGGCCAGACTGTCAACGCTGAAGTTCGACGCGCTCATGAGAAAGAGAATGAACTCCTCGCCCCCGAAGCGCACCGGAATGTCGCTCTCGCGAATGCCGGCGGTCAGCAGGCTCGCAACCTGGCGCAGGACCGCATCGCCCGCCGCATGACCATAGGTGTCGTTGATCGACTTGAAGTGGTCTACATCGAGCATGATGGCGGCGAGCTGCAACGCCTGGTCGCGATCCTGAAGCTGACACTGGCGCTCCATGGCATCCTGCATATAGACCCGGTTGAAGAGTCCGGTGAGCGGATCGCGGATCGAGCGTTGATAGGAGCGCGCGCGCTCGGCCTCGATCGAGCGATGGATGGCCTCGCGCTCGAGCGCCACCTGAAGCGGCAGCATGATCTGGGCGATGATGTGCTGCTCTTGGGCATTGAGTTCGATGGCCGCCTCGAGGTGCAGCACGGCGAGCGCGCTGACCCGCTCGGTCTGGGGCGAGAGCAGCGGCAGGCTCAAGACTCGTCCGTCCGCGTCGCGATGCACGCAGGCGAGCCCGCCGGCCAGGCTGCGCACCAGAAAGCCCGGCTGTGTGCGAAACAGCGCCTCGCACTCGGCGAGCGTGCGCCCGAGCGCCTCGCGCACGCAGGGGTTGGCCAGATCGCGCACGCCCGAGAAGCGGGTTTCCTGGGTCAGGCTGAGTACCTCGCCATTGTCGAGCGGGACGTGGTAGTCGATTTGGCGAACCGGCAGGTTATGGCGCACCACATCCTGAAGCCGCTCGGCAATGTCGCGAAAGTCGCGATAGAGCAGCATGGTCTGGGTAATCTCGCGCAGCGTCTGGTTAAGCTGCGAGAGACGGCGAATATCGGTGTCCTCGCTGGCGTAGAGATAGATGCCGCAGTCGAGATGGCGCAGCTTGTCGATCATGAAGCCGACCAGCGGCTCGGGGATGAGCGAGCCGTGCTGAGGGGCGATGCAGCGCACCGGATGCTGCTCGATCTGGCAGAGCGCGTAATCAAGGATGTCGCGGCTCGGCATATAGTGCTCGTGAAAGGGGCGCAGCGCCTCAAAGTGCGATTCGTCCTGCGCCACCAGGGTGGGGCGCTCGGTAAAGCCGCCGAAGAGATCGCTGGAGAAGAGCACACTGCTCGCGGGATCGAAGGTGCAGATGGCGCCCGGGAAATGCGCATAGGGCGTGAAGACAAAGCGCAGCTCGCGATCCTCCAGCGACAGGCGCCAGTCGTGTTCCTCGACCAGCCAGAAGGGCATCTCGAGTCCGTAGTGGCGCAGCAGCGCGCGCGTGCGCCAGTGCGTGACCAGCAGCGCGTCGGGGCGCGCGTTCATGGCGTCGATCAGCGGCAGCGAGGCGGTGATGTCGGGATCCTGATGATG
>JAFGTZ010000271.1 GCA_016938795.1 Chromatiaceae bacterium
CCGAAGCGCTTGAAGAAGTTCAGCGCCTTGGAGCCGACGGTGCAGAACAGCGGCTCGACGCCGGCCTCGCGCTGCTCGCGAACCTCGACAACGAGACGGCGGAACAGGTTGCTGTTGAGACCGCCGCACAGCCCGCGGTCGGAGGAAACCACAATGTAGCCGACCCGCTTGCGCGGACGCTCCGTCGCCATGAAGGAATGACGATATTCGGGCGTCGCGTTTGCCAGATGGCTGATCACCTGCAGCATCTTCTCCGCGTAGGGCCGGGAGGCGGACATCCGGTCCTGCGCCTTGCGCATCTTGGATGCCGCGACCATCTCCATGGCGGACGTGATCTTCTGCGTACTCTTGATGCTCGAGATCTTGCTGCGGATTTCTTTGGCGCCTGCCATTACTTAGCTCCCAGCCTCCAGCTTACAGCCTCCAGCCGGATAGGCTCGGGGGCCGAGGAGGGTTGATAGGTGTCAATTCGTTGGCTCTCGGTTTCCAGCCCCTGGCCTCCAACCTCCAGCGGGTGGCTGGAGACCAGGGGACTGGGGCTGTTTGCCAGAGCGGTCGGCCTCCAGCGGAGGCCGACGGACGCTTACCAAGTGTTGTTGGCCTTGAAATCCTTGAGCGCCGCGTGCATGGCCTGCTGGATCTCGTCGCTGAAGTCGCCGCTGGCGTTGATCGTGTCGAGCAGGGCGCCCTGCTGCGACTTCATGTAGCCCTGGAGCGCCTGCTCGAAGTCCACCACCTTCTTGACATCCACGTCATCGAGGTAGCCCTCGTTGGCGGCAAACAGCGAGATGGCCATCTGCGCCACGCTCATGGGGCTGTACTGCATCTGCTTCATCAGCTCGGTTACGCGCTCGCCGCGCGCAAGCTGCTTGCGGGTCGCCTCGTCGAGATCGGAAGCGAACTGCGAGAAGGCCGCCAGCTCACGATACTGGGCAAGCGCCAGACGGATACCGCCGCCGAGCTTCTTGATGATCTTGGTCTGCGCCGCGCCACCCACGCGGGACACCGAGAGACCGGCGTTGATGGCCGGACGGATACCCGAGTTGAAGAGGTCGGTTTCGAGGAAGATCTGACCGTCGGTGATGGAGATGACGTTGGTCGGAACGAAGGCCGAGACGTCACCCGCCTGGGTCTCGATGATCGGCAACGCAGTGAGCGAGCCGGTCTTGCCCTTGACGGCGCCATTGGTCATCTTCTCGACATAGTCGGCGTTGACGCGCGCGGCGCGCTCCAGCAGACGCGAGTGCAGATAGAAGACGTCACCCGGATAGGCTTCACGGCCCGGCGGACGACGCAGCAGCAGCGACACCTGACGGTAGGCCCAGGCCTGCTTGGTGAGGTCGTCGTAGATGATGAGCGCGTCCTCGCCCTTGTCGCGGAAGTACTCGCCCATGGTGCAGCCCGCGTAGGGCGCGATGAACTGGAGCGCGGCCGAGTCGGAGGCACTCGCCGAGACGATGATGGTGTGCTCCATGGCGCCGTGCTCTTCGAGCTTGCGCACCAGGGCCGCGATGGAGGAGTTCTTCTGCCCCACCGCGACATAGATACACTTAATGCCGGTGCCTTTCTGATTGATGATGGTGTCAATGGCAACGGCGGTCTTGCCGGTCTGGCGGTCGCCGATGATCAGCTCGCGCTGGCCGCGACCGACAGGCACCATGGCGTCGATGGCCTTGAGACCGGTCTGCATCGGCTGATCGACCGACTTGCGCTCGATGACGCCCGGCGCGACTTTTTCAATCGGAGAGCTGCCGGCGGCCTCGATCGGGCCCTTGCCGTCGATGGGGTTGCCGAGCGCGTCAACCACGCGCCCGAGCAGGCCCTCACCCACTGGCACTTCGAGCACGCGCCCGGTGCAGCGCACCCAGTCGCCCTCGGAGAGGTGGGTGTAGTCGCCGAGCACCACCGCACCGACCGAATCGCGCTCCAGGTTCAGCGCCAGGCCGTAGGAATTGCCGGGAAACTCCAGCATTTCATAATACTGGGCGTCGGAGAGGCCGTGAATGCGCACGATGCCGTCGGTCAGGCTGACGATGGTGCCCTCGGTGCGCGCTTCGGTGTGCAGATCGAACTGTTCGATCTTGCGCTTGATGAGATCGCTGATCTCGGATGGATTGAGTTGCATGGCGGTGTCCCGTTCAGAATTGCAATGCGTGGGCGAGTTGCTGGATCTTGCCGCGGACCGAGTCGTCGATTACCAGATCCCCGGCGCGAATCTCAAGCCCGCCGATCAGCCTGTCATCCGTTTCGACCGTCAGCTCCACCTGTCCGCCGAAGCGTCGCGCCAAGGCAGCCGCGAGCATCTCACGCTGGCCCTCGTCGATTTCGAACGCGGAGCGCACGAGCACGCTGCGCACGCCTTCATCGGATGAGCGACTGACTTCGAACAGACGGGCAATCTCGGGAACGGCCGCCAGGCGCGCGTTGTGCGCCAGCAACCGGAGCAGATTAGCGGCCTCGGGCAGCAGCCCCTCGCCGCAGACGTCGAGGATGATGTCGCGGATGGTCTCGCGCGCCACATTCGGATTGCCGATCAGGGCGATCAGCTGCGGATCGCCCGTGACCGCGGCCAGCAGCTGGAGCGATTCCGACCACGCCGTGACCTGTCCGGTTTCTTTTGCGCGCTCGAAGGCCGCCTCGGCATAGGGCCGTGCGATGGTGGTGATGTCTCCGGCCATGACGATTCCTTAGAGCTGCTTGGCGAAGGCGTCGATAGTCGACTGATGAGCCTTGGCGTCGATTTCCTGTTGCAGGATTTTCTCCGCTGCGGCAATGGCGAGCTGGGTCATGCGGCCACGCAGCTCTTCGCGAGCACGGTTAGTCTCCTGCTCGATTTCGGCGCGCGCGGCGGCCACCAGACGCTCGCCTTCGGTGCGCGCGTCGCCCTTGGCCTCTTCGACGATGTCGGAGGCGCGCTTCTGGGCCTGAGCGATGATCTCGGCCGCCTTGCTTTTGGCCTCCTTCATCGTCTCCAGCGCGCGCTGCTCGCCAAGGGCCTTCTCCTGGTGACCACGTTCGGCGGCGGCAAGGCCCTCGGCGATCTTGGCCTTGCGCTCCGCCAGGGCGTTGACGATGGGCGGCCACACGTACTTCATACAGAACCCAACGAACACCGCGAAGGTGATCATTTGGGCAAACAGGGTCAGATTGATATTCATACCTATGCCTCTTGCCTATGCCACGTTCGGGTGGGTCCCTCGACCCCCGGCGAGCGGAACGCGCGCTTAGGCAGCGAACATCAGGAACAGACCCATGGCGATCGCGATGACCGGCAGAGCGTCAACCAGACCCATGACGATGAAGAACTGGGTGCGCAGCATGGGGATCAGCTCGGGCTGACGCGCGGCGCCTTCGAGGAAACGACCGCCGAGGATACCGATGCCCACGCCGGCGCCAACCGCGCCGAGACCGAGCATGAGGCCAGCACCGATGTACTTGATGACGTCAGCGAAGAGGGTTGCGACTTCGAGTTCCATGGTTCTCTCCAGTGATTGAAGGGGTTAGAGCGTGAAAAAACGGTTTAGTGATGCTCCTGGTGGGCCATGTCGAGATAGACGATGGTCAGCACCATGAAGATGAAGGCCTGCAGCGTGATGATGAGGATGTGGAACACCGCCCAGACGAACTGGAGCACACCACCGGTGAGGTTGAGCACCAGGCTGCCGCCGTAGAGCAGGGCGATGAGGATAAAGATCATCTCGCCGGCATACATGTTGCCGAAGAGTCGCAGCGCGAGCGAAATCGGCTTGGAAATCAGGCTGATGCCTTCGAGCACCAGGTTGGCGGGCAGGCCCCACTTGCCAAAGGGTTGCAGGGTCAGCTCGCCGAGAAAGCCGCCGACGCCCTTCATCTTGACGCTGTAGTAGAGCACCAGGAAGAACACCACCAGCGCCATGGCGAAGGTCGCATTGGGGTCCGTGGTCGGCACCACCTTGAGATAGACGTGATGCGGATCGGCGCCCAGGGTCGCGAACAGCTGCGTGAACAGATAGGGAATGAGATCGACCGGCACCAGGTCCATGAGATTCATGAGGAAGACCCAGGCGAAGATGGTCAGCGCAAGCGGCGCGACCATGGGATTTTTGCCGTTGAAGGAGCCGCGCACGTTCTCCTCGACAAAATCGATTACCCACTCGGCAAAGTTCTGCGCCGCGCCCGGCACCCCGGCAGTGACACGCTCGGCCACGCTGCGGAAGAACCAGAGGGCGAGCATGCCGAGCACCACCGAGAAAAAGACCGTATCGACATTCAGCGCCCAGAAGCCCATGGCCGCCGCCTCGTCGGCGTTGGCCGCAAACTTCAGCCCCCAGCTCAGGTGCTCGGCGGCGTGCTCACCGTGCTCGAGCTCCAGCGCCGCATCCTTGGGCAACCAGCCGAAGGTGAGATTGGTCAGGTGGTGTTGAATGTATTGTGAGGAGGTGAGCGTTTCTTCAGTGGCAGCCATCGATCATTCTCACTTCAAGTTTTGATTGCCCGGATGGGCCGCAATCAGGGTCGACATCACTTGGGTTGCGACATAGGCGCCAAGCAAGGCCGGTATGTTCAGGTCATCAAGCGCGGTCCAGGCCAGGGTGAAGAGGGCCAGAACCGACGCGATCTTCAGAATCTCGGCGGTATAAAAGCGCAAGACCAGGCGCTCGCGCTCCTGGGCACGATAGGCGCGAAAGATCCAGGCCGCCGACGCCGTATTCGCCAGCAGGCAGGATCCGGAACCGATGAAAACTGATCGTGCAACGGACCCACCGAACGGCAGTGCCACCACAACCAGGATCAGGCCAATGATCGACTGGGCTATCAGGATCCGTCTGGCCTGAAGGGCGTCCGGCTGTTGCATCGGATCGTCGTGGTCGTCTGTCTTGATCGAGCGCGCGCCGCTCACCGGGCGCAGAGTATAAGGGGGGCATTATAGACGGTCAACGCGCAGTCCGCATCCTGGAAATACTCAGCATTGGCCGGTGGCGCGCTATTGGAAGTGCCCGAGGATACCGTCGAGCTCGTCGAGGCTGCTGTAGCTGATCACCAGTTTGCCCGCGCCGCGCTGTCCGTGCTGAATGCGCACGGCGGCGCCAAGGCGGTCGGTGAGATCGTCCTGAAGGCGGCGGATGTTGGGGTCGAGCGCGGCGGCGCGAGTGGCGCCTTCGGGCGCCGACTCCTTTTGCAGGTGGCGCACCAGCCGTTCGGTCTGACGCACCGAGAGCCCCGCCTGAATGACCTGGCGCGCGGCGCGGCATTGCAGCGCGCCCTTGAGGCCGAGCAGGGCGCGCGCGTGGCCCATGTCGAGCTGGCGCTCGGCGAGCGCCAGCTTCACTTCGTCCTCTAGCTCAAGGAGTCGGAGCAGATTGGTCACGGCGGTGCGCGAGCGCCCCACCGCCTCAGCCACCTGCTGGTGAGTCAGCTCGAACTCG
This sequence comes from Chromatiaceae bacterium, assembly GCA_016938795.1. GTDB lineage: Bacteria > Pseudomonadota > Gammaproteobacteria > Chromatiales > Chromatiaceae > Marichromatium. The sequence continues at coordinate 5,406 of JAFGTZ010000271.1, forward strand.
CTGACCAGGCGCGCCAGCGCGCTGGCCTCTTCGAGCGGATTGAGATCGGCGCGCTGGATGTTCTCGATCAGCCCGATGGCGAGCGCGCTGCTCTCGTCCACTTCGCGCACCAAGGCCGGAATCTCGGCCAGCCCGGCCATTTGACAGGCGCGCCAGCGCCGCTCGCCAGCGATGAGTTCGAAGCGATTCACGCCAAGCGCGCGCACCAGCACCGGCTGAATGACGCCCTGGGCAAGGATGGAGTCGGCGAGTTCGCGCAGCGACTCGGGGTCGAAGTCGCGCCGCGGCTGATAGCGACCGCGCTGAATCTGCTCAAGCGGCAGATGGTGCACGCGCTCGCCGCTCTGTTGCGCGGCGGCGTCTGGGTTGGTGGAGGCCGGCGGCGGGGTGGGTGTGACATCTGCGCTGGCGATGTTGAGCGCAACCGGGGTGCGCGCGGCGCCGAGCAGGGCGTCGAGTCCGCGTCCAAGGCCCTTCTTTCTGGTCTGGGGTTTGGGGGTTTCATCCATGAGGATCAGCTTCCGCTCTCGGCGCGCGGGCGCTCAAGACGCCGGACAAGCTCGCTGGCCAGCGCGCGATAGGCCACCGCACCCTTGGAAAAGGGGTCGTAGAGCTGTGCCGGCATGCCGTGGCTCGGCGCCTCGGCAAGCCGCACGTTGCGCGGGATGATGGTGCGATAGACCTGATCCTTGAAATGGGCCACGAGCTGGGTGGAGACCTGATTGGCGAGATTGTTGCGCGGATCGTGCATGGTGCGCACGATGCCCTCGACGCGCAGCCCAGGGTTACGATTGGCGCGAATCTGCTCGATGGTATCGAGCAGTGCCGAGAGCCCTTCGAGCGCGTAATACTCGCACTGAATGGGAATAAGCACGCCCTGGGCCGCCACCAGCGCATTGACGGTGAGCATGTTCAGCGAGGGCGGGCAGTCGATGAGCACCAGCTCATAGGCCTGGGCGGCATATTCGAGCACGCGCTTGAGACGATGTTCGCGGTCGGGCGACTCGATGAGGCCCACCTCGGCGGCGGTCAGATCGGCGTTGGCGGGGAGTAGATCGAAGCCGGGCGCCGGCTCGGTCACGCGGGTGAGGCAGTCGGCGATGGGCGCCTCGCCGAGCAGCAGATCGCAACTGGAGCGCTCCAGGGCATGTTTGTTCACGCCGCAGCCCATGGTGGCATTGCCCTGGGGGTCAAGATCGAGCAGCAGTACGCGACGCTTCATGAGCGCGAGCGAAGCGGCAAGATTCACCGCGGTGGTCGTCTTTCCGACTCCGCCCTTTTGATTGGCGATGGCGATAATCTGGGCCATGGTCAGCGTCACTGAATGCGGATATCGATCAGGTGCCGTGCCTCGTCGAGAAAAGGCACCCGCAGAGGGTGCACGGCGTGGGTGTCGGGCGGCGGCGTCTCTCCGGTCTCGCGTGGATGGCGCCCGCGCATCAGAAGCAGCCGTCCAGGCTGCTCCAGCAAGCCGCCGTCGCGGGCGCGCAGCACATCCGGAGCGGCAACCGCGCGACTGACAATGGTACTGAATTTTCGGCCCGGTCGGTATGTTTCGATGCGCGCCTGCACCGGCTCGACGTTGGTCAGACCCAACTCAAGCGCCGCCTGGCGCACGAAGCGAATCTTCTTGCCGTTCGAGTCGAGCAGCCAGAAGCGCCGCTCAGGCTCGAGGATGGCGAGCACCAGCCCGGGCAGCCCCGCGCCCGTGCCCACATCGAGCAGCGTCTCGCCGAACACAAAGGGCGCGACCGCCAGGCTGTCGAGCAGATGTCTGGCGACCATCTCCAGCGGATCGCGCACGGCGGTCAGGTTGAAGGCGCGGTTCCAGCGCGCGAGCAGGCCGAGAAAGGCGATAAGGCGCGCCTGTTGCTCGGGCGTCGGCGTCAGGCCGAGTTCGGCGCAGCCTTGGGACAGCCGGTCTTCGATGATCGGCCACTGGGTGGCGTCTGGGGAATGTACAGCCTGCTTCACGGAAGCTCCGTCGGATCGTTCATGTCATTGCTGTCTCGTGTTGATATTTTTACATATTGAAGCTTTCATATTCAATTTGTAAGATTTGCGCATGATACCCCGTCTCGCTCAAACCACCGCCCAGCGCCTGGCGCACGGCTTCCCGATCCTGACGATCACCGGTCCCCGACAGTCCGGCAAGACGACGCTGGCCCGGAGCTTGTTCGCCGATCGGCCCTATGTGTCCCTGGAAGATCCGGAACATCGGGAGTTTGCGCACGGCGATCCGCGCGGCTTCCTGGCGCGCTTTCGCGAGGGTGCGGTCATCGATGAGATTCAGCATGTCCCGGCGCTCTTTTCCTATCTCCAGGGCGTGGTTGATGAACGCGGGCGGATGGGAGACTTCATCCTGACCGGCTCACAGCAGTTCGGGTTGATGGCTCGGATCGGCCAGTCGCTGGCCGGTCGGGTCGGACGCCTGGAGCTACTGCCGTTCTCAGCGGCGGAACTGGCGGCGGCCGGACGGTTGCCGGCGGACATCGATACGCTGTTGTGGCAGGGCGGCTATCCGCCGCTCTATGACCGCCCCCTGTCGCCGAACGACTGGTTTCCTAACTATATCGCCACCTATCTGGAGCGTGATGTCCGGCAGTTGATCCAGGTTCGTGATCTGACGCGCTTCCAGCGCTTCGTGCGGCTCTGCGCGGCGCGCACCGGTCAGCTACTCAACCTGTCGGCACTGGCGGCCGACAGCGGGATCTCGCACACGACCGCGCGTGAATGGCTCACCGTGCTGGAGGCGAGCTATCTGGTCTGGCGTCTGCCGCCCTATCACCGCAATTTCGGCAAACGCCTGGTCAAGACACCCAAGCTCTATTTCCTGGATACCGGACTGGCCGCCGCGCTGCTCGGGATCCGCGAGGCCGATACCCTGGGTATTCATGCGCAGCGCGGGGCGCTGTTCGAGACCTGGGTGGTCAGCGAACTGATCAAACAGCGGTTCAATACCGGACGTCCGCCGGATCTGTATTTCTGGCGCGACAACACGGGGAACGAGGTCGATGTGCTGTTTGAATCCGGCACGCGACTGCAACCGATTGAGATCAAATCCGGCGCGACCTTCGTGCGTGAGTGGCTCAAGGCGCTGCATCGCTGGCAGGGCTATGCGGGTGATGAAAGCTTGCCGGGGTGGCTGATCTATGGCGGTGAGGATTCGTATCAGCGCGAACAGAGCGAAATCCGGTCCTGGCGATCATTGGCGACGTGCCGTGATTGGCGAGATGAGGCGACTTGATAGCCGCGAATCTAAGCGCGTCACGGGCGAGGTGCTCGACCCGCCTGCTTTTCTGAATCCGCGTATCGAGCTGGCGTCGTGTCAGGGTGTTTCCGGCCTGGGCGAGCACCTGTTTCCACAGCCAATCCCAGACCGCCGGATCGTCGTCCGGATCCTCCATCACATGCCGGTAGCGTAGCGGCTTGCCGTTCGGATTGACGATCGCGATCCGGCCATCATGCACCAGTTCCTTTAGATCGCGTTGCAGGGCCCGACGGGTGGCCGATTCGCTCGCGCCTTCGTAGATGTCGCCGATCAGGTCGAGCAGGCGGCCGATGTCCGGGTAACGATCGGCGCGGCCTTCGGCCGGCAGGCAGGCTTCGAGCTGTTTGAGTCGCTCGATGCGGCTGAGATGGGCAGCGCTCATGGGGCATTTCGCGTGCGACAGGATTTGATGTTTTGACTTGGCACTTCCAAGTGCTAACGGCCCTGAACCGATCCGGCAACTGGATCTTCCGGAAGATTTGGCGGAAGAAGTTGCCCAAGATACCGGTCGATTGCAGTGACGGTGGATTTTGGCGATCGGGCGTCAGTACCGACGCGGCGAACGATGGATCCACGCTTGCACGAGTCCCAACAAGGGACTAGCGTAGCGCTCATGCGCATCATCGCCCTGTCCACGCTGAAATCCTTCTGGGAAGCCACACCGGCTTTCCAGGAGGTCAAGGAGCCGGCTCTGGCCTGGTATCGCCTGACCTGTCGGGCGGATTGGGCCGCGCCGGCCGATGTCAAGGCCGATTTTCGCAACGCCAGCATCCTCAAGGACGGTCGTGTCGTCTTCAATCTCGGCGGCAACAAGTACCGGCTGATCGTCTGGATCAACTATCCCTATCGGGTCGTCTATATCCGCTTCATCGGCACTCATGCGCAGTACGATGCGATCGACGCCCAAACCATCTGAACGCCCGAGATCCGAGTTCATCATGGACATCAAACCCATCAAGACCGAGTCCGACTATCAAGCCGCCCTGCGCGAGATCGAGTATCTGATGACGGCTGAGTTCGATACGCCCGAAGGCGAGCGTCTCGATGTGCTGGTGACGCTGGTCGAGGCCTATGAGCAGCGCCATTTCCCGCTCGATCTGCCGGATCCCGTGGAAGCGATCCGCTTTCACATGGAACAGAAGGGACTGGCAGCCAAGGATCTGGAACCGATGATCGGACGCTCCAATCGTGTCTACGAAGTGCTCAACCGCAAGCGTCCACTGACGCTCAAAATGATCTGGCGACTGCATCGCGATCTCGGGATTCCGGCGGAAAGCCTGATCCGGCCGTCGAGCCGTCTGGAGGCTTAGCCGCTTCAGAGCAGGTTCCAGCCCGCCGCTTCAGATGAATGAGCAGCAGCGAGATGGCGGCTGGGGTGATGCCGGGAATGCGGGCGGCCTGGCCGATGGTGGCGGGGCGGGCGCGCATGAGCTTCTCGCGCACCTCCATGGAGAGCCCGCGCACGGCGCTGTAATCGAAGGTGTCGGGCAGGGCGCGGGTTTCCTGTTCGCGCTGGCGCTCGATCTCGGCCTGCTGGCGGTCGATATAGCCGGCGTAGCGCGCCTGGATTTCAACCTGCTCGGCCACCTCGGGGGTGACGTCCTCGGGCGCGGGGCCAATCAGCTCGGCCAGCGCGGCATGGCGCACATGGGGGCGGGCAAGCAGATCGAGCGCGCGCGCCTCGCGGCGCAACGGCTCGCCCAGCACCTGCGCGGTCCGCTCGGGGTCGAGCCGCTCGGGGCGCAGCCAGCACTCGCGCAGCCGCGCGCGTTCGCGCTCGATGGCCTCGCGCTTGGCCTCGAAGCGGCGCCAGTGTTCCTCGTCCACCAGCCCCAGGCAGCGCCCGGTTTCGGTAAGTCGCAGATCGGCGTTGTCCTCGCGCAGCAGCAGGCGGTGCTCGGCGCGGCTGGTGAACATGCGATAGGGCTCGTTGGTGCCGCGCGTGATCAGGTCGTCGATCATGACCCCGATGTAGGCCTCATCCCGGCGCGGCGTCCAGGGCTCCTGTTCGCGAATCAGGCGCACGGCATTGGCGCCGGCCACCAGCCCTTGGGCGGCGGCCTCCTCGTAGCCCGTGGTGCCGTTGATCTGGCCGGCGAAAAAGAGCCCGGAGAGGGCGCGCGTTTCCAGGCTCGGGCGCAGATCGCGCGGATCGAAGAAGTCGTACTCGATGGCATAGCCCGGGCGGGTGAGATGGGCGCGCTCCAGGCCGGGGATGGAGCGCACCAGGGCCTCCTGCACGTCGTAGGGCAGGCTGGTGGAG
>JAFGTZ010000272.1 GCA_016938795.1 Chromatiaceae bacterium
ACGGGTCTTGCGCCTAGCGTTTGACGGGAGAGACGGTATCTCGAGGCTTCTCAGCCCATGTTCAGGCGCTGGGCGCCTGGCCTGCCCGCTCGACCCGATTGCGCCCCCCCTGCTTGGCTCGATAGAGCGCCTGATCCGCCTGGATCAGGAGATCCTCGATGGACTCCACGTCCTGAGGCCAGCTTGCGATGCCCGCTGAGAGCGTCACCGGCCCGAGCCGCTCCTCGCCGTGTTCGATTGGGTCAGTTGCTACAGACTGGCGCAGCCAGTCGGCGAGCCTTACTCCATCCTCGGCCTTTGCGCCGGGGAGCATCACCACAAACTCCTCGCCGCCATAGCGGCAGACGCTGTCGCTTTCGCGAAACACCGCCTTGAGATGGCGGGCAACATGGCGAATGGCCGCATCGCCTGCGTCGTGTCCGTGGGCGTCGTTGAAGCGCTTGAAATAGTCGATATCGCAGATGATGAGCGACAACGCTTGACCCCGCTCGCGCGCGAGTGCCATCTCGCGCGGCAGCGCCTCGTCGAGAAAGCGGCGGTTCTTCAGGCCGCTGAGGCCGTCCTCGTAGGACCAGGCACGCAGCGCCTCGCGCAGACTGAGCTGCGAGAGTGTGAGATTGATGCGCTCCACGCCACGCTCGGCAAGTCGTCGCCACAGCAGCCGGCTGTTGGCCGAGCGTTCGCTTTCGTCGTCATGGGGCGGGAGCAGCAGCAGCAGACCAAGCGGGCGGCGGCCCTGCTTGGGGTCGTCGGCCTCGATGACAAGACGCCAGAGGCTGCCAGGCTCGCGATGATTCGTCTCCTCGATGCGTGCCGCCTCCTCAGGTTTGCTGCCCAGGTGCTCGGGAGTGTCCAGCGCCCCCCAAATGGCGAGCCGTTCATAGTCCGATGTCTTCTGATTGAATCGGTAGAAGGCGCCAGCAGCGAAGTCGCAGAGAGCGGGCAGGCGGGTGCTCAGCAGCTCGAGTCCCGCGCGCGGCTGGGAGCACTCGTGCAGGGCGCCGATGAGATCCTCCAGCTCGCCGCGTTTGCGATTCTCGATTTCCAGCAGACGCGCGCGCTCGGTCTCGACACGGGCCAGGCGCTCCAGCTCCTTGGTGCGCTGGCGCACACGCTGTTCAAGGCGCAGATTCATCTCGCGCAGCTCTTCCTGCGTGCGTCCGTAATGGTGCAGCGCCACCAGCACCACTGCGAGCGAAAAGGCCAGGGTACCCCAGGCCAGCGGAATGCGCCCCCAGGGCAGCCAGGAGTGCGCCACCGCCATGTCGAGCAGTAGCAGCAGGCTCAGGATCGCATAGGCCGCAAGGATGAGGCGCTGATCGGCATTGGCCTTGGGTAGAAAATGCACCACCGGCACCAACAGCACCGGCAGCGTCAGGGTGAGCAGGTAATCGAAGGGCGGATAGGTGCTTGCGAGCGACACCACACCGCTTAGCGCAAGCGTAAGCGCCCCCACCACATAGGCCAGATGCACGCGCCGGATCAGCTTGAACAACCAGGTGTAGGCGGGATAGACCCAGATGCTCAACAGGCTGACCATGGCCACCGGAACCAGAAAATAACTGCTCGCGCCCAGATAGTCCCAGAGCAGGGGCTGGTTGAGGATGAGCAGGTTGGCCTGAGCGCCGCTCAGCACCATGGTGCCCGAGACCAGGGCGAAAAAGGCAATGGCGCCGAAGGTGCGATGATCGCGTTGCAACAGGGCGAAGACCAGCGCGAGCAGGGCGATAAGCAGGCTGAAGCCGCTGCTGATGAGTCGGTCAAGCGACTTTGTCACAATGTCGCCGAGCAGCTCCTGGCGTTCGAGAATACGCACCTCGCCCCAGAGGCCGATGTCCATATAATCGGAAAAGACGCGGAAATACAGCTCCTTGCCCGCACAGTCGGTGGGCAGGCTGATCATGTGCCAGGGCCAGCCCACGAAGCGCCCCTTGCCTTCGGCGTCGAAATGACCGTACTCGTAGAGCAGTCGCCCCTCCAGATAGACCTGCACGATGATGTCCACGCTGAAGATGTAGAGCACCGGATCGCGCCATTCGCCCTCGGGCAGGGTCACGCGAAACCAGGCGTTCTGGCGTCCGGCGCGCCCGGGTGGATTGGAGGGAAAGCCGATTGGCGACCAGGCGTCCTCCTCGGGCGCCTGCGTCCACAGCGGAACACCCGCCGCGTCGAAGGGCGAATCGCCCCAGCGGTATTCCCAGCCCGCGTCAAGATCCAGTGCCCAGGCTCCTGCGGAGACCAGCGCTAGCAGACAGAAGAGGGCGGTCAGCTGGCCAAGATGGCGCCAGCTCCAGGCTGTGCGTGGGCGTTTCACGG
>JAFGTZ010000273.1 GCA_016938795.1 Chromatiaceae bacterium
CAGCTAACAGCTAACAGCTAACAGCTAACAGCTAACAGCTAACAGCTTTAGCCTGCCTTACACTAGTCGCTGGCGGCTGGCGGCTGGCGGCTGGCGGCTGGCGGCTGGCGGCTGGCGGCTGGCGGCTGATGGCGGGCGCTCAGCGCCCCAGCCCCTGCTCCAACCCGAGACGATAGAGCGCGTTCTTGCGCCCGCCGGTAATGCGCGCAGTCAAGGCCGCCGCCTGGGCAAGCGGCAGCGCCTCGGCCAGGATGGCGAGCACGCGCAACGCCTCAGCGCTGTCGGCGCTGGCCGCCTCACGCCGCCCCTCGATCAGCATCACCAGCTCGCCAAGCTGCTGCTCGGGATCGTCGCGCAAACGCTCGCGCAGCGCGCTCGGGCTGCCCGTCAGGAAGGTCTCGAAACGCTTGGTCAGCTCGCGCGCCAGCACCAGGCGGCGCCCGTCGCCCAGCACCGCCTCCAGATCGGCCAGGGTCGCGACGGCGCGCTTGGGGCTTTCGTAAAGGATCAGGGTGCCCGGCTCGTCCTTGACCCCATCGAACCAGGCGCGGCGCTGCGTCTCGGTGCGCGGCGGAAAGCCCAGAAAGAGAAAGCGATCACTCGGCAGCCCCGAGGCCGAGAGCGCGCAGATGAGCGCACTCGGCCCCGGCACCGGCACCACGCGGATGCCGCGCGCGCGCGCCGCCGACACCAGTGGATAGCCGGGATCGCTGATCAGCGGGGTGCCCGCGTCCGAGACCAGGGCGATGGAGCGGCCCTCGGCGAGCGTCTCCAGCAGACGCTCGGCGGCGGCGCGTTCGTTGTGCTCGTGATAGGCCAGCAGCGGGGTTGAAATGCCCAGATGCGCCAGCAGACGTTTGGTCTCACGGGTGTCCTCGGCGGCAATACAATCCACCTCGGCCAGGATGCGCCGGGCACGCTCACTGATGTCGCCCAGATTGCCGATCGGCGTGGCCACGACATAGAGTATCCCGTATTCTTGCTGCATTTCGCGTCTCCGACGGTCTCGCCCGCAGTGGATCCATGTCCAAGCATCGCGCCTCACGCTTCCGCTTGTCCAGCCCGCGCAACACAAGCCTCCGGCGCATCGCTCCAGCCCTTTTGATTGCGCTTGCGCTCCTTGGTGGCTGCGTGCACAACCCGGTCGCAGACAACCAGCGTCGGCTCGCCCCGGTGGCCGGCCCCTCGCTCAATCAGGCCCTCGCGCTCGAGGCCACGGGCCAGCCCGAGCTTGCCGCTGATCGCTATCTCGCGCTCGCCGTAAATGCCCCCGCGCCCGCGCGCGCCGAGATGCGGCTCATGGCCGCGCGCGCCGCGCTCGCGGTCGAAAACAGCGCCAAGGCGCGCGCCGCGCTCAGCGCCCTGATCGGTCCCGAGCTGACAGCCGACCAGCGCGAACTGCTGCGCCTCACTGAGGGCGAGCTGGCCTTTCTGGAGGGACGCGCGCGCGACAGCGCGCGCCTGCTCGATGGCGTTAAGGCACACATGCTTCCCCTGGAGCTGCAACTCGCACGCCTCGACACCCTGGCGCGCGCACGCCGCCTGCTCGATGAGCCCATCGCCGCTGCCGAGGCGCTGGCCGAGCGCGATGCACTGCTCGTCGATCCTCAGGCGCGTCTCGACAATCAGGTCGAACTGCTCACCACCCTGGCGCTTGCCGCGCCCGGCACGCTGGAGGCGGCGGCGCGCAAGACGCGCGATCCGCAGCGCGGCTGGCTGGAGCTGGCGGTGCTGGCGCGCGCGAGCGCGAGCGACCCCGCCACACTGGAGACGCGCCTGGCATCCTGGCGCCAGACCCATGCCCGCCACCCCGCCCTGCCCGGCCTGGCGCGCGCCTATCTGGCCCCCCTCTCCGGGGGCTATGCCGGCGGCGAACGAGTGACCGTTCTGCTGCCGCGCTCGGGACGCTTTGCCGGCGCGGCCATCGCCCTGCGCGACGGACTGGAGGCCGCGCGGCGCGCCGACGCCACGGGACGGCTGCCGGCGCTGGTCTTCATCGACAGCTCGCAAGGCGAGCGCCTGCCCGGCCTCATCGCCGAGGCGCACGGGGCCGGCAGCCGCTACGTCATTGGCCCGCTGGAGAAGGGTGCGGTCGCCACCCTCGTCAAGCAGGACCGCCTGCCCCTGCCCACGCTGGCGCTCAATCAGGCCGGCACCCCATCCGACGACTCGCCCGAGGGGCTCTATCAGTTCTCGCTCGCGCCCGAGGACGAGGCCGCCGAGGTAGCCAACAAGGGCCGCGCGCTCGGGCTGCGCCACGCCCTGGTGCTGCACCCCGCCGATGCCTGGGGCGAGCGTCTGGCGCGGGCCTTCGAGGGGCGCTGGCGCGCCCTTGGCGGGCAGATCAGCGCCAGCGCCAGCTTCGACCCCAGCACCAGCGCCTACGCGGCCACCGTCGATGCCCTGGCGCGACGCCAGCCGGCCGATTTGCTGTGTCTGGTCGCCACCCCCGATCAGGCGCGGCTGATCTATCCGCGTGCGCGCGCCGCCGCACCTGGGCTGCGCGTTATCGCCACCTCGCATGTCTACTCGGGCGGCTTCGAGCCGGTGCGCGACCGGGCGCTGGCGGGGCTCGAATTCGTCGATATCCCCTGGATGCTCAGTCTTGGCGGGCGCGGGCCACTCTCACGCCACCGGCTCATGGCCGGCATGACCCGCGACCCCGACCCGCTCGCGCGACTCTACGCCATGGGCATGGACGCCTATCGTCTCGCCCCCCGGCTGGCCGATCTCCAGGCCCACCCCGGCCGCTTCTATCCGGGCCAGACCGGCGCGCTCTCGGTCGATGCCAGCGGCCACATCCGCCGCCGCCTCACGCTCGCGCGCTTCACCCCCGAGGGACCGCGCGCGCTCGAGCAGGCCACCGACCGCCCGGCCCCGCGCTGAGCCATCCGCCGCCCGAACTCAGCCTCAAGGCCGCATCTCGATGACGCCCCTGACCCACAGCCACGCTGCAACAAGGATGATGCCCATGACCAAAGACCCAACCGCCGCCCCCACCACCACAGCCATCGGGCGCGACAAGGAGCAGCTTGCCGAGCGCTTTCTGATCGCGCGAGGCCTGCGGCTGATCGCGCGTAATCATCGCTGCCGGGTCGGCGAGATCGATCTGGTGATGCGCGATGGCGACACCCTGGTGTTCGTCGAGGTGCGCTATCGCCGCTCCACCCGCCATGGCACCCCGGCCGAAAGCGTCGGTCCACGCAAACAGCGCCGTCTCGCGCTGGCTGCGGCGCACTATCTGCAACGTCATCCGACCATGCTACCCTGTCGCTTCGATTTGATTTCCATGACTGGCACGGACGATATTCAGTGGGTGAAACATGCATTCATGGTCACATTCTAATCGGCGCCTGAACCACGCGGGAGCGCTTGCGGCGCTGCTTATCGCCGCCAGCCTGCTGCAGGGCTGCGGTCCGCTCGTGGTGGGCAGTGTCGCGGCAGGCGCGGCCACACTCTATGACCGCCGCCCTTATTATGTCGTCATCGACGATCAGCAGATCGAGCTCGCGGCCATGAATGCCCTGCTTCAGGATCCGGGCATTGCCAACCAGGCACACATCTCGGTGACTAGCTATAACCGCACGGTGCTCCTGGCCGGTCGGGCCGACTCGCCCGAGGTGGCCGAGCGCGCCACCCGGCGCCTGAGCGAGCTGCCACGCGTTGCGCGGGTGGTCGATGAAATCGTGATCGGGCCGCGTCTGGGGCTGGCGCGCAAATCCGAAGACGCCTATCTGAGTTCGCGCGCCAAGCTCGCGCTTGGCGAGGTGGATCTGCCCGATTTCAATGCCACGCGCGTGAAGATCGTGACCGAAAACGGGGTGGTCTATCTCATGGGGCTGGTCACGCCCGAGGAGGCGACAGCAGCGGCGGAGAAGGTGCGCTATGTGCCTGGCGTGAAGCGTGTGGTGAAGCTTTTCGAGTACATCCATGGCAACCGCTGAACTCGCGCGCGCCGCACGCACCGAACTCGCGCGCCTCGCCGGCCCGGGCAATCTGCTCACCGACCCCGCCGACTGCTGGCCCTACGGCTACGACAACAGCCGCCGCCAGCGCCTGCCCCAGGCCGTGGTTTTCGCCACCGACGAGCAACAGATTGCCGCCGTGGTGCGCTTTTGCGCCGAGCACGGCATGGCGCTCAGCGCGCGCGGTCGGGGCACCGGCACCACGGGCGCCACAGTGCCCGAGCCGGGCGGACTGGTGCTCTCCTTCGAGCGCATGGAGCGCATTCTGCGCATCGCCCCCGAGGATCGTCTCGCCGTGGTCGAACCGGGCGTGACCAATGGGGCGCTACAGCAGGCGCTGGCCGAGCAGGGCTTTTTCTGGCCGCCCGATCCGAGCAGTGCGGCCACCTGCACCATCGGCGGCAATCTCGCCTATAACTCCGCTGGACCGCGCGCCGTGAAATATGGCACCCCGCGCGAGAATACCCTGGCGCTGCGCGCCATCGACGGGCGTGGCGAGGTACTGCACTGCGGGGTGCTGACCACCAAGGGCGTGGTGGGCTACGACCTCACGCGTCTGCTCATCGGCTCGGAGGGCACGCTCGCGCTCATCACCCAAGCGACCCTGAAGCTCACGCCCCTGCCCGAGACGCGGCGCACCCTGCGCGCCACTTATGCCGACATCCAGTCGGCGGCACAGGCCGTCTCGGCCATCATGGCCCAACCCGTGACGCCCTGCGCCCTGGAATTCATGGATGCGGCCGCCATCGGCATGATTCGCGACCATGCCCCCATTGATCTGCCCGAGGGCGCGGGCGCGCTGCTCATGATCGAGGTCGATGGCCCGGCGGCAGGCATCGAGGAGGCGGTGGCGGCGGTGAGCGCCGCCGCGCGCGCAGGGCAACCGCTGGAGCTGCGCCACGCAACCAGCGCCGCCGAGGTGGCCGCGCTCTGGAAGAGCCGCAAGGCGCTCTCGCCCGCGCTGCGTCATGTGGCGCC
>JAFGTZ010000274.1 GCA_016938795.1 Chromatiaceae bacterium
ACCAGAAGCGCCAGAGGCGGTTTTTTGAGACACTAGGGCGGTAAACGCCGTTGCATCCCGCCCCCTCCAGCGGCTTGGGATCCGGCGCCCGACAGCACAGGGCTGGCGCGCGCGCCGCCCTCGATCATCCGAGGTCTGAAATCCGCTTATGAGCGACCCAGTCAAGTATCTGCTCGACGAAGAGCACCTGCCGCGCTTCTGGTACAACATCAACGCCGATCTGCCCGAGCCACCGCATCCGGTGCTGCATCCGGCCACCCATCAGCCGATTACCCCAGATGAACTTGGCGTCATCTTCCCGCGCGCGGTCATCGAGCAGGAGATGAGCACCGAGCGCGACATCGAGATTCCCCAGCCGGTGCGCGAGGTGCTGCGCCAGTGGCGCCCCTCCCCGCTCTATCGCGCCCGACGCCTGGAGCAGGCGCTCGACACCCCGGCGCGCATCTTCTACAAATACGAAGGCGTCAGCCCCTCGGGCAGCCACAAGGCCAACACCGCCATCGCCCAGGCCTTCTACAACAAGGCCGAAGGGGTGAAGCGCATCACCACCGAGACCGGCGCCGGACAGTGGGGCTCCTCGCTCTCGCTCGCGGGCTCCATGTTCGGTCTGGAGATTCTGGTCTACATGGTCAAGGTGAGCTTCAACCAGAAGCCCTACCGGCGCGCCTTCATGGAATCCTTTGGCGCGCGCTGCCTGGCGAGCCCGAGCGACACCACCGAGTGCGGACGCACCATCCTGGCCGAGAACCCCGACAACTCGGGCAGTCTCGGCATCGCCATCAGCGAGGCGGTGGAACTGGCCGCGCAGCGCGAGGACACCAAGTACGCCCTTGGCAGCGTGCTCAACCATGTGCTGCTGCACCAGACGGTGATCGGCCTGGAGGCCATGAAGCAACTGGAGATGGCCGACGCCTATCCGGACATGGTCATCGGCTGCACCGGCGGCGGCAGCAACTTTGCCGGCATCGCCTTCCCCTTCATCGGCGCGCACCTGCGCGGCGGACCCAAGGTGCGCTGCATCGCGGTCGAGCCCTCGGCCTGCCCCACCCTCACCAAGGGGCTCTTCGCCTACGACTATGGCGACACCGCCCGGCTCACGCCGCTGTGCAAGATGCACACCCTGGGCTCGACCTTCGTGCCGCCCGGCTTCCACGCCGGCGGGTTGCGCTATCACGGCATGGCGCCCCAGGTCAGCCATCTGACCGCGCTTGGCCATATCGATCCGCGCTCCTACAACCAGCTCGAATGCTTCGCCGCCGGCATCGAATTCGCCAAGGCCGAGGGCATTCTGCCCGCGCCCGAGGCCAATCACGCGGTGCGCGCGGCCATCGACGAGGCCGAGAAGTGCCGCGAATCGGGCGAGGCCAAGACCATTCTCTTCAACCTCAGCGGTCATGGTCACTTCGACATGCAGGCCTACATGGACTACTTCGCCGGCAAGCTGAAGGATCTCGACTATGCCGAGAACGAGGTCGCCATGGCCTTGGCGGGCCTGCCCTCGGTGGGCTAACACAGGGCGGCGCCAGAGGCCTTTGCGATGGCACGGGGTCGATCTTCACTTCTCGTTTTGGGGCTTGCCCTGGCGCTCGGTTCGGGGGCGCTCGTGCCGTCAGGCACGCGCGCCGACACCCGTCCGGGCGAGCCGCTCCCCGATCTCGAAGAACTAGAGGCGCACATCGCCGGCATGGAGGGCAAGCTGCGCGACTCAGCGGCGGCGCGCAAGGCGGCCGATCAGGCACGCATGGAGGCGGAGCGCCGGCTGGCCGCGAGCCAGCAGCGCGAAGCTGAACTGAGCGCCGACATCGAGCGCCTCACGCAGGTTCAGGCCATTCTGGAAGAGGCCCTGAGCGAAGCGCTGCTCACGCAGGCCCGCCTTGCGGCCCAGGCCGCCGCCAACGCCAGCGCCGCGCGCGAACTGAGCGCGCTGCGCGCCACCCTGCCGCCCAGCCTGGGCGGCACCCTCGCCGCCGAACAGGCCCGCGCGGGCGCCGCTGCGGCCTTCGCCGAACTGGAGGCCGAAGGCGCCAGCCCAACCACTCGCCCCCAAAGCCTCGCGCGCCTGCATCGCGAGCAACTCCTGCTCGCGCTTGCCACCAACGCGCAAGGCGTCTATCGCGTTCGCCCCCAGGACTCACTCGCCCTCATCGCAGGCCGCCTGCTCGGCGCCAGCACGCGCTGGGAGGATCTCTTCGCGGCCAACCGCCATCTGCTCAACGATCCCGACCGCCTGATGCCAGGCGTGACACTGGTGGTGCCCTGAGCAGTGACCAGTGACCAGTGACCAGTGACCAGTGACCAGTGACCAGTGACCAGTGACCAGCTTATGCTGACACGCCCGCCAGTCACCTATCACTTCTCACTTCCCACTGATGCCCCCTCCCCGCCCACGAATTCCGACAACGCCAGATTGGCGAAGACAAAGGCCAGAAAGAGCGTGAAACCGGCCTCCAGACGGGTGCCGTTGGTGGTCAGCACCTGAAGGCTCGCGGCGCCCGAGAGGCTGTCGAGCTGGTTCGCGACCAGGGCATCGAAGCCGAGATAGGCCATGAAGAGCGCCACCACCAGCACATCGGCCATGGACCACTTGCCCGAGCGCAGCACCAGAAAGCGCATTGCCGGATGGGTGCGCAAGGGCGGGCGCAGTCGCCACAGCACCGAGGCCGCCAGCTTGAGCGAGGGCAGCACCAGGCTGAACAGGGTGATGAGCACGGCCACCAGCCCAAGCTCGGGCTTGGCCTCGCGCAGCAGCAGCCAGGCCACCTCGGCGATGCTCTTGCTTTGGTGGTAGAGCAGTTGATCGCGAAACACCAGGGGTTCGCCCAGGAGTTGCAGGCGCAGGGCTTCGATACCGGCCTCGACGGTAATCATGGGCGCCAGGAGTCCGCCGATCAGCAGTAGCAGGGTTGCGCCCAGCAAGACCCAAAAGGCTCTCGCCTCAAGCCTTTGCCCCCGATGCGCCAGCGCGGCGGCGGCAAAGAGCAGTGTCATGGCGCCGAGCAGCGCCCCAAGCTGCCAGGGCAGCCAGCGAGCAGCGCGCGCGATGTCGCCGGCAAGCTGGAGCCGGCAGGCCGCAGGGTCGGAACAGCCATGACGCGCTAGCACCGCCTCGCGCGCGGCCCGGGCGTCTGGGTTGTCGGAGGAGATGAGGCGCTCGCGCGCCAGTTGACCGAGTTCGTCGGCAAGCATGGCGCGCACGGCTGGGTCATCGAGACGCTCGACCACCGACTCGGCGTAGCGCGGCGCCTGGGCGCGCAGACGCTCGAAGTCGATCAGACGCGCCTGCAACTCCTGACGCAACACGCCCTGAAGCTGATCGAACCAACCGCCCGCGCGTCCGTTGGACGCGCTGAGCGAACGCTCGACCTCCACAAGCAGGGTCTTGAGCACCTGCTCGACCACCTCGGTCAAGACCGCACGGGTCTCGCCGGTGAGCGCGGCGGATTGCAGACGCTCGCTCAGCAGGCGACCGACACGCTCGCTCCAGACACCCGCGTCGAACAGCTCATGGCGCGCCTGGCGCAGCTCGGCCCGATCACGCTCCAGCGCGCGCAGATGCTGGAGATCGAGCAGAAGCTGGCCCATGAGCCAAGCGCTCGCCAGCAGCAGCAGGGGTGCAAGCAGAAACCAGGCCCGGGCAGAGTTTGAGTGCGCGCTGGCCATCAGGCAGACATCCGCTGTCGCGATACCGGCCCCGATCAGGCCGAGAGCGAGAAGAGACCGCTCGCAATGGGCGCATTGGCCGACTCGGCAACGCCATAGGTTCGCGAGAGCTGCATCTGGGTTTGGGCCACACGCTCGGCCATTGCGGCAGAGGATGCTGTCGGTTCGCCCGTACCTTGGCCGCTGGCG
>JAFGTZ010000275.1 GCA_016938795.1 Chromatiaceae bacterium
CGCGCCGCCGAGGCCGCCGCCCGCGCCGAGGCCGAACGTCGCGCCGCCGAGGCCGCCGCCCGCGCCGAGGCCGAACGCCGCGCCGCCGAGGCCGCCGCCCGCGCCGAAGCTGAGCGTCGCGCCGCTGAGGCCGCCGCCCGCGCTGAGGCTGAGCGTTTACAAGTGATCGAGCACGAGGCCCAGCGCCTGGCTGAGCGTGAGGCGCGTCGCCTGGCTGCCGAGCAGGCCGAGCGCGAGCGTTTGCGCGACCTCATTGCTGCCGAGGCCGAACGGCTTGCCGAGGAGGAGCAGATGCAAAGCGCCTGGATCGAGGAGACGAATGCCTCTGGTGGTGAAGCGAATGCACCAGCGGGAGGCGGAGCCTCTGCCGAGACAGAGCGCTATAAACGTCTGATCAGTGATCGGGTGGAACAGTTCTGGAGTCGTCCACCCGGGGCTGGCGAGGGTCTGTGGGCGAAGGTTAGGCTGCGTCTCCTGCCCAGCGGCGAGGTCGAGCCGGGGAGCCTGCGTCTGGTGCGTGGTAGTGGCTATCCCGCCTTTGATCAATCGGTCATTGCCGCTATTGAAAGCGCCTCGCCCCTGCCGGTGCCCTCCGGGGCCGACTTTGAACCTTTTCGTGATTTCGACTTTACCTTCAGGCCCGATGATTGAACGGAGGCAAGCGCCGCATGCAGAGCGTCCCTTTTCTCTCGCGTCTTCTGTTCGCACTGGTTTTGCTGCTGCTGGCAAGCGGCGCACAGGCGCGACTGAATATCGAAATTCGTGGCGGCACCGAGGCCGCGCAACCCATCGCTATCGTGCCCTTTGGGATGCGCGAAGGCGCGGCGCCCGCCCTGGATGTGGCGGCGGTTATCGCCGCCGATCTGGCGCGCACCGGACGTTTCCGGCCCCTGCCGCAGCGCGACATGCTGGCTCAGCCAAGCACTCGCGAGGAGGTTGATCCGCGCGATTGGCGGCTGCTGGGGGTGAACAACCTGGTGATCGGCGCCATCACCCCTGAGGGGCAGGGGTTTCGCATCGCCTTTACGCTCTATGATGTCTTTGGCGGCAGCGAACTCCTCGCCAGCAGTCTAAGCGCCACCTCGGCGGGCCTGCGTCAGGCCGCCCATCGCATCGCTGATCGGATTTATGAGCGCCTCACCGGCCAGCCGGGGGTGGCGGCAACCCGTATTGCCTACATCACCACCGAGGGCAGTGGCGCGACCCAGACTGTAGCGCTGCGCGTGGCCGATGCCGATGGCTACAATCCCCAGACCATCGTCGCCTCGTCCGAGCCGCTGATGTCGCCCGCCTGGTCGCCCGACGGGCGGCGCATCGCCTATGTGTCCTTCGAGAATCAGCGTCCCGCCATCTATGTGCAAGAACTCAGCAGCGGGCGGCGCGAGCTGGTTGCCAGTTACCCCGGCATCAACAGCTCGCCGGCCTTCTCGCCCGATGGGCGGCGCCTGGCCATGACGCTCTCGAAGGACGGTAATCCCGACATCTATGTGCTCGATCTCGCCAGCCGCACGCTCGCCCGACTGACTGATCACTATGGCATTGACACCGAGCCGCTGTTCTCGCCCGATGGCGAACGACTGTTTTTTACCTCCAATCGCGGCGGCAGCCCGCAGATTTATCAGATGCCAGCGAGCGGCGGCGCGGCGCAACGTGTCAGCTTTGAAGGCGACTATAACGCCTCGGCCAGCCTCGCACCCGATGCTCAGCACCTCGCCATGGTCAGTCGGCTGAACGGCCAGTTCCGGATTGCCTTGCTCGATCTTGCGCGCGGCGCCACACGCTTGTTGAGCAGTGGGGCGCTTGATGAGTCACCGAGTTTCGCGCCAAATGGCAGCATGGTGCTCTATGCCACAGTGGAGGGTGGGCGCGGTGTGCTTGCCGCCACGGCGGTTGATGGCGGCGCCAGCCAGCGCCTGAGCCAGGACGGCGGTCAGGTGCGCGAGCCGGCCTGGTCCCCCATGATGCCCTGAAGGAGATTACGCTATGTCGCTCCGGTTCCCGTTGTTCGTCTCCAGTCTCCTGCTGCCTCTCGCCCTTGGGCTCGGCGCCTGCTCCAGCACGCCGCGTCAGGAGGTCTCCGATGCCGCCGCCAATGCGCCAGGCGCTGCCAGCACCCATGGGCTTGAGGGGGTTGAGATCGGTGGCGCCCGTCCCTGGGAGGATCCCGCCAATCCGTTGCACGAGCGCGTTATCTATTTCGGTTACGACACCGCCGAGATTCAGCCCCAGTACCTGGGTCTGTTGCGCACCCATGCCGCCTTTCTCGGTGCGCGCCCAAGCCAGCGGGTGATGCTGGAGGGACACACCGATGAACGCGGGGCGCGCGAATACAACCTTGCGCTCGGCGATCAGCGTGCTGATGTCGTGCGTCGGTTCCTGCTTGCCGAAGGTGTGCGCCCCGAGCAGCTTGCAACCCTGAGCTATGGCGAGGAGCGCCCCGCCGAGTTTGGGCATGATGAGTCGGCCTGGAGCCAAAATCGGCGCGTGGTCATCCAGTATTGAAGAGGGTTGATGCCATGATCCAGCGTCCGCTGTGGCCTCTGTTGGCCGTCGTTGGTTTTTCCCTGCTATCCCCGGCGAGCGCCGCCGACACCGAGCTGGAGACGCGGCTCGGGCGTCTGGAGCGCATTGTCGAGAATCGCGGTGGTTCCGAGCTGGTCTTGCAGATGCAGCAGTTGCAACAGGAAATGCAGCAGTTACGCGGCCTGGTCGAGGCGCAGCAATTCGAGATTCAGGCACTGAAGCGCCAGCAACGCGAGAACTATCTTGACCTTGAGCGTCGCCTGAGCGCGCTGAGCGCGCCCGAGGAGGACTCGCGTGCCGATCCTCCCGAATCCGCTCAGTCCCAGGCGCCCGAGCCGCCAGACAGTGGGCAGCCCGCCGTATCCGAACCCTCCGCCACGCGGCCTGGCGATGCAGAGCGCGAGGCCTATGGCACGGCCTTCAGCTTGCTCAAGGAAGGGCGTTACCCCGAGGCGAGCGCGGCCTTTGAGGATTTTCTCACGCGCTATCCCCAGGGGCGCTATGCCGATGCGGCCCAGTACTGGCTTGGCGAAAGCCAGTATATTCAGCGCGACTATGCAGCCGCGCTGAAGACATTCAGCCAGTTGGTACGCACCCGATCCAGCAGCACACGGGTACCAGCCGCGCTGTTGCGCATCGGTGATATCGAACTTGAACAGGGCGCTCTGGAGCAGGCCCGTACCAGCTTCGAGCGTCTGATTGACGCCTATCCCAACAGCCGCGAGGCGCAGCTGGCGCGCGAGCGGCTGGAG
>JAFGTZ010000037.1 GCA_016938795.1 Chromatiaceae bacterium
GCCGCGCGGCCCTGCCCCCCCACGCTCCATGGGCGTATCGACAATCGCGTCGAGGCTGTCCTGATCGAGTTCCTGGGCCTCATAGGTCAGCCCCAAACGCTCAATCTCGCCGACGAAGGCGCGCAGATGATTGCGTGAACCGCGCTGCAGGTTGGAGTAGAGCCTCTGCAGATCCGGGTTGTCGGTCGCGGCGATGGCGGCCTCGAGATCGGCGATATCAACCTCTTCGATCAGGGCGCCAACGTGCAGCGCATCCATGTAAGACAGCACGCCGCGTTCGATCAGATCGGCATGGAGTTCCTGCAAGGCCGGATCGGCATAGACACCTGGCTGCGTTGGATCAGACAGATCGAGCAGCGCATAGCGGTCCATGGCGCTCTTGATACTGTCCATGTGCGCCTGCTCGGACTGAGCGATATTGTCGAACAGCGGCGCTTGCCAGATGACACCCATCTCGCTGTAGACATCGCGCGCCAGACGCTCCTCCTCGCGCATGAAGAGCAGGGTCGCCGCCTCGGCGTCGTCCAATTCGGCGAGCACGGGCGATGGGTTGAGTTGACGCCCATTGGGTCCGGCGCTCAAGGTGGGCGCAGCCACCAGGATTGCGCTGAGGGCAAGAGGGATCAGGCTATAGCTTGGACGCATGAGTGGCTCCTTTTTCGCTTGGGTTTCGACAAGAGTGTCGTGATCGGGATAGAGCACAGGACATGCCATATTTCAAATCATTGATTAAAAAAGACTTTCGATTTCAAACGCTGGCACATGCCTCGACGAAGTGCGTTTCGACTCGACAGAAATGTCGAACTGCCCGGGATTCGAGCCCCTTGAGGCACGCACTCGGCGTTTTCTGCCTTCTGCTGACAAGCACAGATCCAAGTACCGCGAACGCTCTCCAACTTGAAGGGTCGCTCGCGCTCGGCTTCGACTCCAACCCGGCGCAGACGCGCACTGGGCCGGAGCTGGCCTTTGCGCGCTATGCCGTCGAGGCATGGCGCTCCTGGCCAATGCGCGATGAACAGATCTTGAGTCTGGGCGCCAGCGGCTGGTATCGCGATAACGAGTCCGCCAACGATGCCTATCGACTCGACCTGCTCGGCGCATGGTCGCGCGAGAGCGCGTCCGGGCGGGGACTGTGGCAGCTTGATCTGAGCGCCGGCGCCTATCGCGATGCCCTGGTGCCCGCTGACGAGCGCGATGAGGTCGCCATCGGACTGCGTTACGACCACCTGCTCTCGGCGCGTCAGACCCTGGGACTGAGCGCCGAACTACGTCGCCTCGATTATCGACATGTCACAGGGCCCTGGGCGGGCCGTCCGGGGTCGGCGCCAAACCCAGAATCAGCGCGTGCGTCGGACTTGAAGAATGGCGCGCGCAACCAAGGGCAATCGGCACGTCCGCGCGAGGACAGGGCGCTCACACTCGGCCTGGATCTGACACAGTATTGGTCGCCAGATCTCTCAACCCAGCTTGCGCTCACCTATGCCGCCAACGAGTCCAGTGTGCGTCTCGAAGGCTATCGTCGTCCTGGCTTGACTGGATTGATGCGATGGGATCTCTCCGACCTCTGGCGGCTGGAGGCCGGCGCGGGCTGGTTGCTCAGCCGCTATGGCGCAAACCCGCGCGAGCGCGAACGCGAGGATCGCCAGCTCAGCCTGAACCTGAGCGTCTTTCACCGGCTTGCCCGCAGCGCGGCCGAGTGGCAGTGCCGGCTCGAATGGCTCGACAATGATTCGACGCTGGCTGACTATTCCTTCCAACAATGGGTGACAGACTGTGGCCTGTCCTGGTCGTTACGCTGATCGACCGCGCATCGGTTTGGTGCTCTTGGTGATGGTGCTCCTGACCTCCGGCCCGGTCGCGGCGCAGGAGCCACGACTGGCGCGCGTACTGGCGTTTGAAGCTGGAGCCGTCACTCTGAGCCTCGAACTGCCTGATGGTAGCTCGACCCAAACCCTGATCGTGCCGCTCGCCGAGCAGGACCGCCCTGCGGACATGCGAATCGGCGGCCTGGTTCGTCTCTGGCCCGGAACTGAAGGCGCGCTTAACGACTCCCTGGCAGGAGCACGAATTGAAGTGCTCGGTGGCGCCTCGGCCTTGCAGGATCGCACCGGGGTGCGGGCGCGCCTGATGCAGGGAAGGCAGCGCGGCGCAAACGGCGCTGCTGCCGGCGGAGGACGCGGTGGACGCTGAACCGACGCGCGCACGCGGGCGGCTCCCGCCCCCCTGGCTGGGACATCTGCTGGTCTTTGGCCTGCTCTTCGCGCTGGTGCTCGGCTGGTTCTTCTGGCAGACCCGTCAGGCGCAGCAGTTGTTCGAGGCCGACGCGGGCGAACACGCGCGCCTGCTGACCGATGCCGTGACCCTGCACGCGCGCGGCGCGCTCCTGGCCGAAGAGCTGATCGAGGCGCTCCTGACGCGCACGCTCGGCAACTCGGCGCGTTTCGTCGACTATCTCGATGGCGTGGCACCCTTCGCCGATGACGAACTCGCCGCCTTCGCCGCCGAGGCGGGCCTCGCGGTCATCCGCATCCAGCGCGCCGATACCCAGGTTCAGGGACCGCGCGACTGGGACGCCGGGCGCGCGCTCGGCTGCGAGACCCTGGAGCATCTGGTGCGTCTGCCCGAGCGCCAAGCCATCCTCTTTGGTATCGTGCGCACTCAGGGCGAGGGCTGTGTGCTGGTCGGTCTCGACAGCGGTCAGACTCAACCCCTGGAGGAGGCCATCCGCCTCAGCCGAGCGCTCGACGCCATCGCCGCCCTGCCCGGTGTGCGCGCGGTGCGGCTCGATGGCGCGGCCCGTCTCGGCCTGGCCTCACCGACGCCAGCCGAACTGCCGCGAATCCAGATCCGGGAAGCGACGGACGGCACACTCGTGGCCGAGGCCAGCGCAACGGTTGCCGGGGCCAGCCTTCGGTTGGAACTGGATGCTGGTCCGCTTCAGCGGATGCGCGAGCGTCTGTGGTGGGAGTTTCTCGGGTTCATCCTGGTGTTGATCGGGGCCGGCGGGGCGGGCGCCTGGATTCTGTATCGCCATCAGCGCGCCCATGAGCGTCAGCGTCTGGACTATGAGCGGCGCCTGTCACGCCAGCGCGAGGAGGCTGCTCTAGGACGCGCCGCCGCCTCCATCGCCCACGAGATTCGCAACCCGCTCAATGCCATGGCGATGGGGCTGCAACGTCTGCACTGGGAGGCCGACGAGCTCAGCGACGCGCATCGGCGGCTGCTCGATCTGGTCCAGCAAGCGCTTAGGCGCACCAATGGCACGGTCGGCAGCCTGCTCGACTATGCGCGCCCCATTCGCCCCAAGCTGGCGCCGGTCGCGCTCGCGCGGCTGGTGGCCGAACAGCTCGAACTCTATGCGGCGGCATTCAGCGCCGCCGGCTGGCGGCTCGACACAGACTTACAGGACGACGCCTGGGTCGCGGCCGATCCCGATCTGCTGCGCCAGGTGCTCGACAATCTGTTACGCAATGTCATCGAGACCGAACCTCACGCCGGAATGCTGGAGGTTCGGGTGCAACGCCGGGCCGACAGCGTCGAGCTTAGCCTGACTAACGACGGGGTGAGGATCGCGCCGGATGCGCTGGAACCTCTGCTCGAACCCTGGTTCACCACCAAGACCCAGGGCACGGGTCTGGGACTGGCGATCTCGCAGCGGATGATCGCGGCGCACGGCGGCACGCTCAGTCTCAGCCTCCCCCGCCCCAACCATCTGCGCGTCAGCCTCCGCCTGCCCGCCCTTTCACCTGTTCGAACCAAGCGATAGACCACCCAAGACGATGAAGATCCTGATTGCCGACGACGATCCCATGCAGCGCGAACTGCTGGCCGGTTTTCTGCGCCAACGCGGGCACGCCGTGTTCGAGGCCGGCGACGGCACAGAAGCCCTGGCCGTCTTCGCACGCGAGCCGATCCAGTTGGCCCTGCTCGACCACCGCATGCCCGGGCTGACGGGCGATGCCGTGCTGGAACAGCTCAAGGCAATCAATCCGCTGGTGCGCGCCATCCTCATCACCGCCTATGGCGCGGTGGAGATGGCGGTGCGAGTCATAAAGCTGGGCGCGGATGATTTTCTGGAAAAGCCGGTCGATCTCGGCCAATTGCTCGGCAAGATCGAGCGCCTGGAGCTGGAATTGGCCGTCGCCGAGGATGTGGCCGAGGTGGCCGAGTCGCTGAGCGATTCGTGCTGGCCAATCGCGATCATCGGCGCAAGCCCCGCGATGCGCGAAACTTTGTCCATGGCGCGTCGCCTCGCCGACAGCCCCTGGAGCGTGCTGATCCAGGGCGAGACCGGCACCGGCAAGGAAGTCTTCGCCCGCTTGATCCATGAACTCAGTCCGCGCAGTGGGGCGCCCTTCGTCGCGCTCAACTGCGCGGCCATCCCGGATAGCCTGTTCGAGAGCGAGCTCTTCGGCCATGAAAAAGGCGCCTTCACCGGGGCCGAGCGCGCGCATCGCGGCTGTTTCGAGCGCGCCAACGGCGGCACGCTTTTTCTCGACGAGGTCGGCGAGCTGAGCCCGGCCATGCAATCGAAGCTGCTGCGCGCGCTCCAGGAAAAACGCATCAACCGGGTCGGCGGTGAGCGCGACATCCAGGTGGATACGCGGGTGCTGGCCGCGACCAATCGCGACCTGCGCGCGCTCAGCGCCAGCGGCGACTTTCGCGAGGATCTCTACTTCAGGCTCAAGGTACTCGACATCCGGCTGCCGCCGTTGCGCCAACGCCGCGAGGACATCCCGGCACTCATCGAGCACTTCGTCGCGCGCGATGCGTCCCGCCCCATCCAGCTCGCGCCCGAGACGCTCGATGTGCTGATGCGCTACGACTATCCGGGCAATGTGCGCGAACTCGAACACATCATCCAGCGCAGCCTGACGCTTGCTCGAAGCGCCGTCCTGCACCCGCGCGACCTGCCCGAAGAGGTCGTGCGCAACCAGGGGGGCGATGCAGGGCAACTGCGCGAGCGGCTCGATGCCCTGGAGCGCGCCCTGCTCATCGAGGCACTCGAACACAGCGACTGGGTCCAGACCCAGGCCGCCGAACGGCTCGGCATCAGCGAGCGGGTACTGCGCTACAAGATGGGCAAGTATGGCATTCGGCGCGCGGGTGACTGACCATCCAAGCCCATGAGCGGCGCGCGAATCTCAATCGAACATCGAACTGAGGTCAATCCAACCACCGCCCCCTCCCCGGTTCCTCGGTTGCTCAAGGGCCGCTCAAATGGCCTTGACCTCGAAGCGCAGATAATCCGCGAGCCGTTGCGACTCGCTGATCTCGTCATGGGGCGCCAGCAGGTACCTCCAGGGCTTGGCGCCGACCTTTGCCGCGTAATCGGATGCGTGCCCGCACCAGCGCACGGCGGCAGCGGCCTTGGCCTGAACCTCCTGGGTGTTGATGTCGGCGCGCGCCTTGGTCTCCACCATCAGGATGCTTGCGTCCGTCTCGACGACAAAGTCGGGGATGTATTCCGGCTGCTCGGCGCCGAGCCTGTAGTAGATCTGGAACTGCCCCTTCGCGGGCTTGAACCACTTCAGGGCGTCCCGCTCCAGGATGATGGCGAAGCGTCGCTCGGTGTCCGAATCAAACCTTTGCAGCGGGTACAGGCAACGCTCGAAGCCGCCGAACAGCATCTGCTGGATGCGGCCGGGATCCAGCACGGTCTCCCGGAAGTGGCGGGCCGTCTGGCCTGCCGTGGCGGTGTAGTTGCAGGGCTTGAGTTCGGTAAAGCCGCGACTGATCAGCACCCTGTACTCGCTCGCCTCCTCCCGAAAGTGGGCCATCATCTGCGCGTGGATTGCGCGCGCGATCAGGCGGCGATCCCGATCGAGGACACTGATGGCCTCGTCCTCGGACAGATAACCGCGCAGGTGCCGCACCATCTGGCCCGCGAGGTCGTAGAGCAACTCGGCGTGGGTAAGGTAGTCGATGTCGTCGAAGTCGAGCAGTGCGTGGACGATGTAGTCCTCCGGGCGCTGCGCTTTGAGCCCGACCTCTGTCGCCAGCGTAAACTGCTCGCTGGTCCGCAGCATCTGCCCGACAATCTCGCGCTGGCCCGACTGAAGGTGGAGCTGGCTCAGATCCAGCGTGAAGGCATGGAACCCCGTCCTGACCTCGCCCGTCGGCACCACTGCGATGCGCGGAATGTCGATGGTCTGCTGCACCAGGAT
Organism: Chromatiaceae bacterium; assembly: GCA_016938795.1. Lineage (GTDB taxonomy): Bacteria > Pseudomonadota > Gammaproteobacteria > Chromatiales > Chromatiaceae > Marichromatium. Next base: position 6,168 of record JAFGTZ010000037.1, read on the forward strand.
CTCGGTGGTCCTGGCCACCACGGCGGCCAGATCGAGCGCGGGGGCTGATGCATCCACACCCGCCAGCAATTCGCCTTGCAGCGGCTTCAACCGCTCCGCCACCTCCGCGAGGAGCGCCGATTGCAGCTCGGGTTTCAGGAGCGCGCGGCTGGTGGGCGCCAGATCGGGCCTGACCTCGTAGTTGCCAATCATGCCCATGACCAGGCGCGCGGCCTGCTTTTCCGCCGCCGTGCTGAACACCGGTTCGGGCACCGAGACTTCCGCGCCAGGGTCGGTGGCCGAGGCCCCGCTGATCAGCACCGGCGCTGCCGTGAGTCCGAGACGAGCCGCCGC
>JAFGTZ010000038.1 GCA_016938795.1 Chromatiaceae bacterium
CACCCCCGCGTCCATCCCCCAGCCCTCACCGTCAAATCCCTCTGTGATTGGTATACACTGCGCCCATGAGCTACGCACTCGGCATCGTCATGGATCCCATCGGATCCATCAACATCAAAAAGGACAGCAGCTTTGCCATGCTGCTGGCCGCGCAGCGGCGTGGCTGGCCGCTGTGGTACATGGAGCTGGGCGATCTTGCGCTCGTCGATGGCGAGGCGCGCGGCTGGATGCGCCCGCTTGAGGTCCGCGACCGCGCGGGCGACTGGTTCAGCCTTGGTGAGGCGGTGCGCCGCCCGCTCGCCGGTCTCGATGCCATCCTGATGCGCAAGGATCCGCCCTTCGACATGGAGTATGTGATGGCGACCTATGTGCTCGAACAGGCGAGTGAGGCCGGCGCCCTGGTGGTGAATCATCCGCGCGCCCTGCGTGATGCCAACGAAAAGGTCTTCACCACGCGCTTTCCCCAGTGTGCGCCGCCGACGCTGGTCACGCGCCGCGCCGGTGATATTCGCGCCTTTCTCGCCGAGCACGGCACCCTGGTGCTCAAGCCGCTCGACGGCATGGGCGGAAGCTCCATCTTCGTGGTGCGACCGCAAGATCCCAACCTCAGCGTCATCATCGAGACCCTGACCGAGCGCGCCCAGCGCTATTGCATGGCGCAGCGCTATCTTCCCGAGATCAGCGCGGGCGATAAGCGCGTGCTGCTGGTCGATGGGGAGCCCGTCCCCTACTGTCTGGCGCGTATTCCAGCGCCAGGCGAGAGCCGCGGCAATCTGGCCGCCGGGGCGCGCGCCGAGGTGCGCGAGCTGGGCGCGCGCGAGCGCTGGATTGCCGAGCAACTGGGTCCCGAGCTGCGCGCGCGCGGCATTCTCTTTGCCGGACTCGATGTGATTGGCGATCATCTCACTGAGGTCAATGTCACGAGCCCCACCTGTATCCGCGAACTCGACGCCGCCTGTGGACTCGATATCGGCGGGCAGCTCATGGATTGCATTGCCGCGCGGCTTGCCGTGCAGGCCTCGCCATGAGCCGGACTGCAACCGGCCCTTGAGGCGCGCACCATGCCCACCGACGTCGAGACACGGACGCTTGCCGGACTGCTCGATCCGCCGCCGCAGGGACTCTCGTCCCGGCTGGCCTGGTCTCTGGCGCTGGCAAGCGGTTTGCACCTGATCGCTCTCCTGGGCCTTTCGGTGGCTGTGCCGCAGGCCAGGCCCCCAGCGCCCGAGTCCATGCTCGAAGTGCTGCTGCTGAATGAGCGTGGCGAGCTGCTCGAGCGCGCCCCGGACGATGCCGCCCTCGCGCGGCTCAATCGCCGTGGCGAATCCACTCAGGGCGATGCGGTGCGCACGCTTGACGGACAGCGCCTGCGCACCCAGGATGATCGCCTTGATGGCGCCGCCGATCTCGACCGCCAGGCCGAGGCGCCACCCCAGCCGGCGCCGGCTGCCCTGCCTGCCGAGTCGGATGCCGCCTCGCCCCCCGCCGAGCGCGCAGCTCCTCTCGCGACCCTGGAGCCGTCCGAGCGCCCGAGCGTTATCGAGAGCGCCTCTGGCGAGGCGCCGGCGCTTGCGGGCGGCCAGGCGAGCGAGGTCCGCCCGGCGGTTGATGCCGCGCGCATTCTCGCCAGCGCCACGGACGAAATCGCCCGTCTGAGCGCTGACCTTCAGGCGCGCGCCGATGCCTATGCCAGCCGCGAGCGGCGTCGTTCCATCAGTGCAAGCACGCGTGAATTTCGCTATGCGAGCTATCTCGGCGCCTGGGCGCGCAAGGTTGAGCGCATCGGTACCATCAATTATCCCCGGGCCGCCAAGGAGCAGCAGCTCTTCGGAAGCCTCATCCTACACGTGGCGGTGCGTGCTGATGGCAGCGTCGAGCGGATTCGCGTGGTACGCTCCTCAGGCCACGCGCTTCTCGACGAGGCCGCCATCCACATCGTCGAGCTGGCCGCTCCCTTTGCGCCCTTTCCGCCGGATATCGCCGCCGAGACCGATGTACTCGATATCGTGCGAACCTGGCAGTTTCTGCGCGGCGGGGGGCTCGGCTGGGACCAATGAGCGGTATACTTGCCACTCCATGCGCCGATCCGGATACTAACTGCCATGGCCTATAGCACCTCACTGACCAACCACTTTCTGATCGCGATGCCCGGTCTGCAAGACCCCAACTTCGCGCGGACCGTGACCTATGTCTGTGAGCACACAGAGCACGGTGCCATGGGCATCGTCATCAATCGCCCGCTCGATGTCACGCTCGGCGAGCTGTTCTCGCAGCTGGAGATTTCCACCCACATCCCGGGTGTACGCGAAACGCCTGTCTATCATGGCGGCCCGGTACAGACCGATCGCGGCTTTGTGCTGCATTCGGCTGGCCCCACCTTCGATTCAACGCTCAACATCAACGCCGAGATCAGCGTGACCACCTCGCGCGACGTGCTGGAGGCCATCGCTCGCGGGGATGGACCAGAGCGCTCGCTGATCGCGCTTGGCTATGCCGGCTGGGGCAGTGGTCAGCTCGAACAGGAAATGAGCGCCAATGCCTGGCTCAATGGTCCGGCCAGTAACGAAATCATCTTTCACATGGATCCGAGCGCACGTTGGCTGGCCGCCGCGCAGCTGCTTGGGGTCGATCTCAACCTGCTGAGCGGCGAAGCCGGTCACGCCTGAGCGCGGATCGGGCAGGCGCGGCGTTACGCATGGCAACCTTCATGGGCTTTGATTTCGGGCCGCGCAAGATCGGCATCGCCATCGGCCAGACCCTCACTCGCAGCGCGCGCCCGCTCATCACCCTGCGCAGCCAGGGTGAGCGGCCCGACTGGCCGCGCATCGAGGCGCTGATTCGCGAATGGCAGCCCGAGGCCCTGGTGGTTGGCCTGCCCTTCAACATGGACGACACCGAGGTCGCCTGGTCGGGTCGCGTGCATCGCTTCGCGCGCCAGCTCAACGGGCGTTTCGGCCTGAGGGTGCATCTGATCGACGAGCGACTCACCACAGTGGAGGCGCGCCGACAGCTGGCCGAGGCGCCGCGCTCCCTTTCATCAACCCCGGATGCTGTCGATGCCCTGGCGGCGGCTCTTATCCTGGAAACCTGGCTTTGTGAGCAAGACTGACGTTTGGAAGGACTCCGCCGAGATTGAGGCGGCCATCGAGCAGATGGCCGCCGGGCTTGCCGCCCTGATCGAGGCGCGCGCGGTTCGCGATCCACTGATGATCGGCATTCACACCGGCGGTGTCTGGGTGGCCGAGCGCCTGCATGAGCGTCTCGGTCTGTCCGATCCGCTCGGTCAGCTCGACATCACCTTTTATCGCGACGATTTCACCCGCATCGGGCTGCATCCCCAGGTGCATCCCTCCTATCTGCCAGTCGGAGTGGACGAGCGCCATCTCATCCTGGTCGATGACGTGCTGGCCACCGGGCGCACCATTCGCGCCGCGCTCAACGTGCTCTTCGATTACGGACGTCCAGCCTCGGTCATGCTGGCTGCGCTGGCCGAGCGCGAGGGGCGCGAGCTGCCCATCTCGGCCGATGTGGTGGGGCTTGCCGAACCCATCGGGCGCGAGGTGCAGGTGAAGCTCAGCGGTCCCGAGCCGCTGCGTCTGCTGCTCGGCGCCTCCATGCGGGGTGAGACGCCATGAATGCGCTCACCACCCAGCTCGACGAGGCCGGCAACCTCAAGCATTTCCTTACCATCGAGGGCCTGGAGCGTTCCTTGCTGATCGACATTCTCGATCGCGCCGAGGGCTTTCTCGGGGTAGCGCAACAGGCGGTGAAGAAGGTGCCGCTCTGTCGCGGCAAGGTTATCGCCAATCTTTTCTTCGAGAACAGCACCCGCACCCGCACCACCTTCGAGCTGGCCGCCAAGCGGCTCTCGGCCGATGTGCTCAATCTCAACATCTCCACCTCGGCCACCGCCAAGGGCGAGACCCTGCTCGACACCTTGCGCAATCTGGAGGCCATGCACGTCGATATGTTCGTGGTGCGCCATGCCACCAGCGGCGCGGCCCATTTCATCGCCCAGCATGCCGCGCCCCATGTGAGCGTGGTGAATGCCGGGGATGGGCGCCATTCGCATCCCACCCAGGCGATGCTCGACATGTTCACCATTCGCCGCCACAAGGGCGACTTTAGCGCCCTGCGCGTGGCCATCGTGGGCGATATCCTGCACTCGCGCGTGGCCCGTTCGCAGATCCTGGCGCTCAACACCCTGGGCGCGGCCGAGGTGCGGGTGATCGGGCCGCGCACCCTGATCCCCGCCGATGCCGCCGAGGCGCTCGGGGTGCGCGTCTTTCACGATCTGCGCGAGGGCGTGCGCGATGTCGATGTGGTCATCATGCTGCGCCTGCAGCGCGAGCGCATGAGCAGCGCCCTGCTGCCGAGCGAACATGAATACTTCCAGCTCTTCGGACTCACCGAGGAGCGTCTGGCCACGGCGCATGCCGAGGCCATCGTCATGCATCCGGGGCCAATCAATCGCGGGGTCGAGATGGATTCGCAGGTGGCCGACGGCAAGCGCTCGGTGATTCTGGAGCAGGTGAGCAACGGCATTGCGGTGCGCATGGCGGTCATGTCCATGTGCATCGGCACCCAGAACCTTCAGGCCCAGCAGGCGGGGGAACAGCGCGATGCCCACTGATTCCACCATTAGTATCCGCAACGGGCGACTCATTGATCCCGCCACCGGCTTCGACGGCGAAGCCGATGTGCATCTGGCCGAGGGGCGCGTGCTGGCCATCGGCGCCGCGCCGCCCGGTTTTTGCCCCGAGCGCACCCTGGATGCGAGCGGCTGTCTGGTGTTTCCCGGCGTGGTCGATCTCTGCGCGCGTCTGCGCGAGCCGGGGCTTGAGCACAAGGCCACCATCGCGAGCGAAACCCGCGCCGCTGCCGCCGCCGGCATCACCACGCTGTGCTGTCCGCCCGACACCTCGCCGGTGGTGGATACCCCGGCGGTGGCTCAGCTCATTCAGCAGACCGCCGCGCGCCATGGTCATGCCCGGGTGCTGCCGGCGGGCGCCCTGACGCGCAAGCTGGAGGGCAAGGTGCTGGCCGAGATGGCGGCCCTGAAGCAGGCCGGCTGTCCGGTGCTGAGTCAGGCCGGGCGCACCATTCTCAGCACCCATGTGGCGCGCCGCGCGCTCGAATACGCCTCCACCTTCGGCATGACGGTGTTTCTCCAGCCGCTCGATCGGGATCTGGCCGAGGGCGGCTGTGTGCATGAGGGGCGGGTGAGCACCCGGCTCGGGCTGCCTGGAATCCCCGAGGCGGCCGAGACCCTGGCGGTGGCGCGCGATCTGGCGCTGGCCGAACAGACCGGCGCGCGCATCCATTTTCGCGGGCTCTCCACGGCGCGCGCCCTGGAAATGCTGGCCGAGGCGCGCGCGCGCGGGGTGCGGGCGAGCGCCGATGTGGCCATCCATCAGCTGTTTCTCACCGAGGAGGATGTCGCCGGCCTCAATGCCGACTGCCATGTGATTCCGCCGCTGCGCACCCGCTCGGATCGTGATGCGCTGCGCGCGGCGCTCGCGAGCGGCGCCCTGGCGGCGCTCTGCTCCGACCATCAGCCACACGACGCCGATGCCAAGCTCGCGCCCTTCCCCGAGACCGCGCCCGGCATCTCGGGTCTGGAAACTTTGCTGCCGCTCGGGCTGCGACTGGTCGAGGAGGCTGTCATGGATGTCGCGACCCTGATCGCGCGTCTGACCCTGGGCCCAGCCGAGGTGCTGGGACAGCGTCTCGGTCGTCTGGGTGTGGGTGAGCGCGCCGATGTCTGCATCTTCGATCCGCGCCGCGCCTGGACAGTCAGCCCCGAGACCCTGCTCAGTCATGGCGAAAATTCGCCCTTCATGGGCATGACCTTGCGTGGACGTGTGATCTGGACGCTGCTCGACGGTCGGATTGTTTTCGAGCGCACGGATTGAGTTGTGTCAGACACAGAGCCCCGGTCTCTGGTTAGGATCGGACATGGATCCCCGGCGATTGTCCACGCCGGGGCACAGCTGCGATCCTGATAGCGTGAATCCGGCGAGCCTTCGTGTCCTCATCATCGACGATTTCCAGGCCATGCGCGGCATGCTGCGTCAGATGCTGCTGTCGCTTGGTTTCAGCCAGATGACGCTGGCCGCCAACGCCAGCGAGGCATTGAACGAGCTGCGCCGTCAGCGGTTCGATCTTGTGCTCTGCGACTATAACCTCGGTGAGGGGCTCGATGGTCAGCAACTGCTCGATCAGGGGCGCGCCGAGGGCACCATCGACCTGGCCACCACCTTTGTCATGGTTACGGCCGAGAACTCGTCCGAGATGGTCATGGGCGCGCTTGAGAGCACGCCCGATGCCTATCTCTCCAAACCCCTCACCAAGGATCTGCTGCGCGCGCGCCTGCTGCGCGCCATGCGTCGTCGCGCCCCCTTTGCCGAGGTGGCGCGGGTCATGCGCAAAAATCCCGAGTCCGCCCTGGGGGTGCTTGATCGGCAGTTGTCTGAGGCCGGCGAGGGGCAGCTCGATCTGCTGCGCGCCAAGGCCGATCTAGCGCGCACACTCCAACAGTGGAACACAGTCGAGGAGGCGGCGCGCGCCGCCCTTGATGATCGCCCCCTAGCCTGGGCCTATACCCGTCTTGGTGAGGTGGCCGAGGCGCGCGGCGAGGACGCGCAGGCCGAGACGCTCTGGCGGCGTGCCATGAAGCTAACGCCGCAGTTCATGGAGGCCCATGACCGACTGATCGCGCTGCGTGAGCGTCAGGGCCATCGGGAAGAGGCGCTTGCGTTATTGCATCAGGCCTGCGAGCGCTCCGCGAAGTCGCTCGCGCGTCAACGCCATCTCGGTGAGCTGGCCCTGGCCGAGGGGCGTCTGGATCTGGCCGCGCCCGCCTGGCTACGGGTATTGACGCTGAGTCAGCAGATGGGTGAGGCGCACGCTGCCGACTACCACGAAGCCATGCGCGCGCACTTGGCGCGGGGCGATAGTCGTCAGGCGCGCCGTTTACTGACTTTGCTTGCGAAGGAGTGCAAGCGTGATCCCGAGCATCCCTGGTGGTTGTTGGCCGCGCGTTTGCGCATGCAGGGCGGCTCCGAGGAGATGCGCACGCGCCTGCTCGATGACCTGGAGCGTCGGCTTGCCGAGGAGAGGCCGCCTTCGGCAGCGGGGACGGCGCTGCGCGAGGCCCTGAGCGCTCTGGGTGAAAGGGACTGGGCCGCTCGTGTAAAGGCGAGCACGGACGCATGAGCCAGCTCGACTTCATGACGGTGCTGGCGATCAGTATCCATGACATGAAGAACTCGCTCAATCGGGTGCTCGGGGTGCTGGATGACTTCGTGGAAACCGACCCCGGCGAGTGTCGCTGCGATGCCCAGGCGCTTGGTCAATTGCAATACGAGGCGCGCCGCGTCAACGATAATCTGGTTCAGCTGCTCACGCTCTATCGCAAGGAGACCGGGTTGCACGAGCCCCGTTTCCTGCCGCTCTCGGTCTACGATCTGCTCGAAGACGCCTGGCTTGGCAACAAGCCGCTCATGGACCAGCGCGGCGTGGTCTGCGCCCTGGCGTGCGATAGCGAGCTGGAGTGGGCGCTTGATCGCGAGCTGATCGAGGGGCTGCTCGATAATGTGCTGACCAATACGGTGCGCTACAGCGACGGGCGCATCCGGCTCTCGGCGCGGGTGGAAAAGGACGCTCTGGTTCTCGCCGTCGAGGACGACGGTCCGGGCTATCCGCCGGCCATGCTCGCGCGGCGTCATCTGCTCGATAGCGCCGCCCTGGAGCGGCGCCAGGGGCATACCGGGCTGGGGTTGCACTTTTGCGCCCTGGTTGCCGACAGTCACGCCGAGGGCGCGCAGCGCGGTTTCATCGAGCTGTCGAACGGAGGCTGCTGGGGCGGGGGCTGCTTTCAGCTGGTGGTGCCGCGACTTACCCCAAGTGGTGCGGCGGATTGATCCGGAGCGATTTTCGAGTCGCCGCACTGAACCCGGCACCGGTTTCGGGCTATGCTAGGGGCTGGATCAAGACCTTGTCCCGGTCGGTCGCGCCGGGCTGAACATGCACGGAGTCAGTCGTGGACATTGCCGAACTGCTTGCCTTCAGCGTCAAAAACAACGCATCCGACCTTCATCTCTCATCCGGGCTGCCGCCCATGATTCGTGTCGATGGCGAGATGCGCCGCATCAATGTTCCACCCCTGGAGCATCGTGCCGTGCATGCCCTCGTCTACGACATCATGAACGACAAGCAGCGCAAGGACTACGAGGAGTTTCTCGAAACCGACTTTTCCTTCGAGATTCCGGGCGTGGCGCGCTTTCGTGTCAACGCCTTCAACCAGAAGCGTGGTGCGGGCGCGGTCTTCCGTACCATCCCCACCAAGGTGCTCTCGCTGGAGGATCTGAACGCGCCCTCGGTGTTCAAGGACATCATTAACGTGCCGCGCGGCATGGTCTTGGTGACGGGACCGACCGGTTCGGGCAAATCGACCACGCTCGCGGCCATGGTCGACTACCTCAATGAACACGAATATGCGCACATCCTGACCATCGAGGATCCCATCGAGTTCGTGCATGCCAGCAAGAAGTGTCTGATCAACCAGCGCGAGGTGCATCGCGATACCCTGGGGTTCAGCGAGGCGCTGCGCTCGGCGCTGCGTCAGGATCCGGACATCATTCTGGTGGGCGAGATGCGCGACCTGGAAACCATCCGTCTGGCGCTGACCGCCGCCGAAACAGGTCACCTGGTCTTTGGCACCCTGCACACCACCTCGGCGGCCAAGACCATCGACCGCATCATCGACGTCTTTCCAGCGGCGGAAAAGGAGATGGTGCGCTCCATGCTCTCAGAGTCGCTGCGTGCCGTGGTCTCGCAAACCCTGCTGAAGAAGACCGGCGGCGGTCGCGTGGCCGCGCATGAGATCATGGTGGGCACGCCGGCCATCCGCAATCTCATCCGCGAGGGCAAGGTGGCACAGATGTATTCAGCCATCCAGACCGGCCAGGCGCATGGGATGCAGACGCTCGATCAGTGTCTCAAGGACATGGTCCACAAGGGGGTCATCTCGCGTAAGGATGCGCGCGTCAAGGCGCAGCACAAGGAGAGCTTCAGTTAAGCCTGTTCCAGGCGCACGGCCTTTTCCAGCACCATGGCCTCCAGCTCGCGCTTGTAGCGGGCGACCCGCTCGCGGATGTCCGCATCGCCCGCGCCCAGGATCTGGGCGGCGAGGATACCGGCATTGCGCGCTCCGTCGATGGCCACCGTGGCCACCGGCACCCCGGCGGGCATCTGCACGATGGAGAGCAACGAATCCTGACCCGAGAGGCTTGCGCTTTTCACCGGCACCCCAATCACCGGCAGCGGCGTGATGGCCGCGACCATGCCCGGCAGATGGGCCGCACCGCCTGCGCCCGCGATGATGACCCGCAAGCCTCGCTCCACGGCGTTCTCGGCATAGTCGTAGAGGCGGCGCGGGGTGCGGTGCGCCGAGACGATGGAGAGTTCATAAGGGATGGCAAGCTCATCGAGAACCTCGGCCGCCTGGCGCATCACTGGCAGATCGGAATCGCTGCCCATGATGATGCCGATCTGAACGTGGTCTTGAGTCACGGGTGATCCTCTCCGGATATCTCGATCAGGGTGCGTACCTTTTCCGCCTTGGCCCGCGCGGCATCGAGACTGGGGTCGAGCACCGTGACATGGCCCATCTTGCGAAAGGGGGCGGTGGCGGCCTTGCCGTAGAGATGCAGACAGACGCCGGGCATGGCCAGCGCCTCGCTCAGACCGCTGATGACGGGACGCCCCCGGTGGCCGGGCGCACCGAGCAGATTAATCATGGCGGCGGGCGAGAGCTGATCGGTGGAACCGAGCGGCAGACCGACCACGGCGCGCAGATGCTGCTCGAACTGGTCGGTGACATTGGCCTCGATGGTGTGGTGGCCCGAGTTGTGGGTGCGCGGCGCCACCTCGTTGACCAGGAAGTCGTCCTGTTCGGTGAGGAACATCTCGATGCCAAAGATGCCTACCCCGCCTAGCGCCTCGACAGTGCGCACGGCCAGCACCTGGGCCGCGCGCGCCAGATCCTCGGAAATTTGCGCCGGCGCGAGCAGCATCTCAAGCACGTTCTCGCCCGGGCGAAAGCGCATCTCGACCGCTGGATAGCAACGACAGTCGCCATCGCGCCCACGCGCCACCAGCACGGCAATCTCCTTGCGCGCCGGCACGAAACGCTCAAGCAGCGAGGGCGCGGGCAGATGGGCGTGGTAATCCTCGGGGCCGCGCAGAATGGCAACGCCGCGACCATCGTAGCCGCCGCGACACATCTTCTGCACCAGCGGATAGCCAAAGGCCGCGAAGGCCTCGGCGCTGGGCTCGGGCATAGGGATGAAGGGGGCCGTGGGGATGCCGGCGGCAGCCAGCGCCTCCTTTTGGGTGAGCTTGTCCTGGATGATCGCGAGCACGCTTGGCGAGGGGTGGATCTGATGACCCTCGCGCGCGAGCTGGATCAGGGTCTCGGCATCGATGTTCTCGATATCGAAGGTGATGACATCGCAGGAGTCGGCCAGCTCGCGCAGGCGTGCCGGATCGTCGTAGTTGCCGACGATCTGATGGCCGGACACCTGTCCAGCGGGCGAGCCGGGCATGGGATCGAGCACCACACAGGTGCAGCCGATGCGCTTGGCGGCCTTGGCCATCATGCGCCCGAGCTGACCACCGCCGATGATGCCGATGCGTGCTAGGGGTAAGGGAAAACGGTCCATGGGGCAATGATCGGGGATCCGGGCAAAATTGGAAAGCCCCAAGGCGCGTATTGGCGTACATGGACGGCTAAAAATCACCCCAAAGCGCCTGAATGGCGGCAATAGCGGCCAAGGGCGCGGTTTCGGTGCGCAAGATGCGCGGGCCGAGGCGCACACCAACACAGCCTTGGGCCATGGCCTGGGTGCGTTCGGCGGGACTCAGACCGCCCTCGGGGCCGATCAGCAGGGTGAGCGCGCCATCGCTCGGCGGAGGGCCATCGGTGAGCGCCCGCTCGCCGAGCGGGTCGAGCAGCAGGGCGCCGGCAGGGGCTTGCTGAAGCCATTGGGTAAAAGCCATGGGCGGATCGAGGCGTGGAACCCGGCGCCGCCCGCTTTGCTCGCAGGCGCCAATCACAACGCCTTGCCAATGCTCCAGACGTCGCTCCGCGCGCTTCGCGTCGAGCCGCACCAGGGTGCGCTCGGTCAGCAGCGGGCTGAGCCGATTCACGCCTAGCTCCACCGCCTTTTGTAGCGCGTAGTCCATGCGCTCGCCGCGCGAGATACCCAGAGCGAGGCTAATGTCCAGAGGCGGGGTGGGCTCGCTTTCGCCAGCAGCCAGAATCCGGGCCTGCGCCAGATCGCGCCCGAGTGACTCCAAGCGGGCCCTGTAATCCCGTCCATCGCCGTTGAAGAGACAAAACGAGGCGCCTTCACCGAGACGCAGAACCTGAACAAGGTGGCGTCTGGCCTCGGGAGGCAGTTCGATCAGGCGATCGGGGATGAGTGGAAGATCGATGAAGATTCGGCTCTGTCGCATGGTCTCGCGGCTCAGATTCAGGGGACGGGATGCGTGGGTCAGGTTTTGAGAGTTTGCCGGGAATTTAGAGAGTGTCGTCACACGCGCAAGGCGCGAAGGCTAACGAAACGGTGCGCAATGCGCACGGACGGCGTCGCCATCTGGGGCCGCATCTTGTGACGAGATCATCTAAGCTAATTGCATGAATAGAAAGGACTATTTTTATCATCTTTGTAGCCTATGAGGGCTATCGGAACATACGATGTCCGATTCGGCCCTTCCCCTCTTGCCCGCGCTACCGCTTCTACCTAGAGTTTTACTGAACTTTTCGTCAAGGCGAATGCTCAAAAACCACGTTTAGGGTATTGTCATAATCCTTAGCGATAAGCTAGGATATTTATCCAGGTTCACAACTCAGGTATTAGGACATGGCCAAGGATCTTCTGCTCGTGCCGACAGGCAACATCGATGCTTACATCAGCGCCGCTTACCAGATTCCGGTCCTGACACCCGAAGAGGAGCGGTCGCTCGCGATTGATCTGCGCGATCATGGCAACATGGAGGCGGCCAAGCGTCTGGTCACCTCGCATCTGCGCTTTGTGATCCGCATCGCGCGTGGTTATCTCGGCTATGGTCTGCCGCTGCCAGACCTAATTCAGGAAGGCAGCGTGGGTCTCATGAAGGCGGTACGCCGCTTCGAGCCCGACATGGGCGTGCGTCTGGTGTCCTTCGCGGTGCACTGGATTCGCGCCGAGATTCACGAATACATCCTGCGTAACTGGCGCATCGTGAAGGTGGCGACCACCAAGGCGCAGCGCAAGCTCTTCTTTAACCTGCGTAGCTCCAAGAAGCGCCTGGGCTGGTTCACGCGCGAGGAGGTAGAGGAAGTGGCGGCCGATCTTGGCGTCAAACCCGAGACAGTGCTGCAGATGGAATCGCGTCTGGCCAGCCAGGATCTGTCGTTCGACGCGCTTGACGATGACGACGACGATGGTCCGGTTGCGCCCTCGACCTATCTGCCCGATGTCAGCATGGAGCCCGCCCGGCTGCTGGAGCGTGAGGATACCGATCGCAACCAGCGCGAACGCCTCCACGCCGCCTTGGCAGGGCTCGACGAGCGCAGCAAGATCATTCTGCGCGAGCGCTGGCTGGTGGAGAAAAAACAAACCCTTCACGAACTGGCCGAACAGTTCGGCGTCTCCGCCGAGCGCATCCGCCAGATCGAGAAAAATGCCATGAAAAAGCTGCGCCTACAGCTTGAAATCTAAATGCTTTTCGACCGCCTCTGCCGCTCCAGAGTCATCTGGAGCGGCTTTTTATTGGCAGCACCGGTTGGTTTTTACGCGGATTGAGCGCTTTCTTAGCTCAATGACTGCACCACGGCCTTGCCGTATCGGGTTCGGTAATTCATTCGCGTCTGAACAATGAGCAGGCTCATAAACAGCATTAATGCGCCAATCAGGGAAATAAAAGGATGGAGTGATACAAGCATCATGAGCATCGCCCCAAGGACCGTACCTAGATAGGGGAGTGACTCATAGATTGATTCTGGCAACCATATGACTTTATTGCGTTTTCTGTAAAATAATCGTGGATGCTTTGCAATTTTTGCGTATTTTGCACGATGTTGCATCCGCATGTTGAGAATGCCCAAGTTAATCAGTAGGAGCATAGCGCCGAACAGAGATGCAGGAGCATTTCTGGAAACGGCGGCCATACAGAATGCTCCAAAAATTGCCCCAAAATAGGGCAGTGATTCATAAACAGGTTTAGGCCACCAAATAATCATTCTTATTCTCCGGCAACCCGAATGGCCGGAAGGATCACGCATGCGCCGGTCTCGCTTTTCAAGCATTGCTTAATTTCTGAAAAATACAAGATGACAATCAGGCTTTTTACGAAAAGGAATGCCTCTGGAGAATGTCCGGCGCACGCTGGCCGATCTCGAAGGGCGTTTGGAGAGCCGCAAGCGCGAGTTGCAGGCCATGCGTCAGGTGGTAACGGCATACGCCGGTGGTTTTAGGGGCGGCAACCCGAACCGCGCCATATCGAGGTCAAGGGGCGGGTGACGGGGGCCGACACCCTGACCGTGAGCCGCAACGAGATCCTCTATGCCTTCAATCAGGGCGACAAGTTCGTCCTCGCCATCGTGCTGGTCAACCCGGACGACAGCACCGACGGGCCCTATTACATCCGTAACCCCTTCGATCAGGAACCGGGTTGGGGGGCGCTTCGATCAACTACAACCTGAGCGAGTTGTTGGCGCGGGCAGAGCGCGGGTGCGCCGGTATATGGCTACAATTGTAGCGACACGATGCCATCACGCGAGCAATCTTCTATGAGCACCGTTTCCGTTCGTATCGACGAAACCCTGGTGAATGCCGCGCGCTCGGCGGCTCAGGCCGAATTTCGCACCCTGCAAGGTCAGATCGAGTTTTGGGCCAAGGTGGGACGCGCCGCGCTCGACAACCCGGATCTGCCTGCCTCC
>JAFGTZ010000276.1 GCA_016938795.1 Chromatiaceae bacterium
CCTGGAGGATGCCGGCTACGCCGATGGCGATTTCGACCGCGCGCACAGCTCGGTCATCCTCGGCTGTAGCGGCGGGCTTGGCGAGCTGGGCGAACACTATGTCACCCGCGCCGAACTCTTCGCACGGCTCGCCGAGCCGCCGCCCGAGCTGCTCGCCGCGCTGCCCGAATGGACCGAGGACTCCTTCCCCGGCATCCTGCCCAATGTGGCCGCCGGACGGGTGGCCAACCGCTTCGATCTTGGCGGCGCCAATTTCACCCTGGATGCCGCCTGCGCCTCCTCGCTCACCGCCATCGACGTGGCCGTGACGCAACTCGAGAGCGGGCGCTGCAACCTGGCCATCGCCGGCGGAGTCGATACCAAGCTCTCGCCCTTCGGTTATCTGTGTTTCTCCAAGACCCCGGCACTCACACCCCAGGATCGCGCGCGCCCCTTCGATGCCGATTCGGACGGCATCCTGCTCGGCGAGGGCGTGGCCATGGTGGTGCTCAAGCGGCTCGCCGAGGCCGAGGCCGACGGCGATCGCATCTATGCCGTCATCAAGGCCTCGGCCAGCTCCAGCGACGGCAAGGCGCTCGGGCTCACCGCACCACGCGATGAGGGCCAGCGGCGCGCCTTCACCCGCGCCTATGCCAAGGCCGGCATCAACCCGGCCAGCATCGGGCTCTACGAGGCGCACGGCACCGGCACCCGACTCGGCGACGAAACCGAGGCGCGCAGCATCGGACGTTTTCTTGTCGAGCACGGCGCCGCGCCGGCCAGCTGCGCGCTGGGCTCGCAC
The DNA here is from genome assembly GCA_016938795.1 of Chromatiaceae bacterium. Lineage (GTDB taxonomy): Bacteria > Pseudomonadota > Gammaproteobacteria > Chromatiales > Chromatiaceae > Marichromatium. The sequence continues at coordinate 782 of JAFGTZ010000276.1, forward strand.
AAGGCGCTCATTGGACACACCAAGGCGGCGGCCGGGGTGAGCGCGCTCATCAAGACGGCGCTCGCGCTCCATTACCGCACCCTGCCGCCCCAGCCCGGCATCCGCACGCCCCTGGCCAGCTTGCGCGAACCGGCAAGCCCGCTTGCCCTCCTGCAAGCACCCCTGCCCTGGCTGCACGGCGGCGAGACGCCGCGCCGCGCCGGGGTCAGCGCCTTTGGCTTTGGCGGCGCCAACTGTCACTGCGTGCTGGAGGAATATCGCGGTGAACTCCAGGCCACGCCGCTGGGCGCGGCACACTGGCCCTGCGAGCTGGTGCTGCTCAGCGCCGCAGATGAGGCGGGGCTCGCGCGCAAGATTGCTGAGCTGCGCGAGCGTCTGAACCAATCCCGCGCGCCACTGACCGCGCTGGCCGCTGCCTGCGCCGAGAGGGCGGATGCCACCCAGCCCTGGCGCCTTGCCGTGGTGGTGCGCGACCGGGACGAACTCGCCGAAGCACTGACAGAGGCCGAGCGCCAGCTTGGGGCAAGATCCGACGGAGCGCTGGCGCCCCACATCCAGCTCTCCCGGGACGCGGGCGAGCGCGGCGCGCTCGCCCTGCTCTTCCCCGGTCAGGGCGCCCAGTCGCTCGACATGGCGCGCGAGGTCGCGCTTTACTGCGAACCGCTGCGCGCCGCCTTCGAGACCGCTGACCGGGTGCTGGCCGAGCATCTGCCCCAGCCCTTGAGTCGCTTCGTGTTTCCGCGCGGACTCTGGAGCGAGGAGGCGCGCGCGGCGGCCAGCGCGGCCCTGACCGCAACCGAGATCGCCCAGCCCGCGCTCGGCTGCGTCGAAGGCGGCCTGCTTGCGCTGCTCGAAGCGCTTGGCCTGCGCGCCGACATGGCCGCCGGCCACAGCTATGGCGAATACATGGCGCTCGCCGCCGCCGGGGTGCTCGGCCTGGAGGACGCCTTGCGCCTCTCGCACCAGCGCGGTCTTGCCATGGCCGCCGCCGGGGGCGATGGCGCCATGGCGGCGGTCAGCGCCCGGCGCGAGGCGCTCATCCCCCTGTTGGCCGGCACCCCGGTGGTGCTTGCCAACCACAACGCGCCCGAGCAATGTGTGCTCTCGGGTCCGCGCGCGGCGCTCGATGCGCTGCTCGAACGGCTCGCCGCCCAAGGTGTTGCGGTGCGTCCGCTCGCCGTCTCGGGCGCCTTCCACTCGCCCCTCATGGCCGCCTCCCAGGCCCCCTTGACCCAGGCCATTGACGCCGTCCCCATGGCGGCGCCGCACCTGGCGGTCTATTCCAACATCAATGCCCAACCCTATCCCGAGGATCCCGACGCCATCCGCGCCCAGCTCGCGGGCCATCTGCTGAGTTCGGTGGAATTCGTCGCTCAGATCGAGGCCATGCATGCCGCCGGGGCACGCACCTTCCTGGAGGTCGGACCGCGCACCATTCTCAGCGGCCTGGTCGCGCGCATCCTGGGTGAACGACCCCATCGAACCATCGCCCTTGATGGTCAGGGCGGCGGACTGCGGGGCCTGCTGATCGCCCTCGCAGCGCTCTTTGCCGAGGGCCGGTCTCTGGATGCGCGCGCGCTCTTCACTGGACGCGCAACCGGGCGCGGGCAAGAGGGCATTGCGGATACCGCTCAGGCCCAGTGGCTGCTCGGCGGCGGCGGCATCCGCCGTCGCGATCAGGCCCCACGTCTTCTTCACCCCATGCGACTCAGCGCCGCCCAGCCCATGCAGCCGACCCCGTCGAACATGCCGACATCCCCAGTGTCAGACAATTCGCCCTCTCCAGCGCGCCCCAGCGCGGCGGACCTGAGCGCCCCGCCCAGTCCGGACGCCGCGCTCGCGGCCTGGGCGGCCTATCAGGACACCATGCGCAAGTTCCTCGACGTCCAGGAACAGGTGATGGCGCAATTCTTGGGTGGCGCGGAGGCAACGCCCAAGCGTGTGCCAAGGCCCGCGCAAGCCACGCCTGTGGAAGCGGCTTCCAGCCGCGAGCCGACCACGCCAGCACAAGCCACACCTGAGCAAGCGGCTCCCAGCCGCGAGCCGACCGCACCAACGCCCGCCCCCGAGGCTCCACTCGACCGCGACAGCCTTCTGGCGCAGCTCCTCGCCGTGGTCAGCGACTGCACCGGCTACCCACCCGAGATGCTCGGGCTCGATCAGGCCCTGGAGGCCGATCTCGGCATCGACTCCATCAAGCGGGTGGAAATCCTCGCCGGCATCGAG
>JAFGTZ010000277.1 GCA_016938795.1 Chromatiaceae bacterium
CCAGTCGGCCTGCACCGTGCGTAGTAAGCGTCCCTGATTGCGGGCGTTTTCAAAGGCCTTGGCCAGCATGTTGGGATTGCCATCGGCACTGGTCACATCGAAACCTTCCCGCAGCAGCCGGACCGAATGAAAGCCGGTGCCCGTGGCCACATCAAGCACCTTGCGTGCGCCATGCTCGCGCAGGGTGCGCACAAAGAAATCGCCCTCGCTGGAGGCGCGCCCCTCCCAGTCGATGAGCTGATCCCATTTTTCGACAAAGGATTGGATATATTCGGCCTGATAATGGTCGGTGTCGCGCACGGCCAACGGATTGTGGCCGAAGTCCTGCTGGGTGCTGCGGTTGAGTTGTTGCATCGCGGTGCTCCTGGCTGGGCTGGTTGTTGACAGGGCGACGCGCCCGCTTGCACCCCAGAGACAGGCGCAAACCGACGGACGCGGTTGCAGACAGACCACCTCGGAAGGCGGTACACTTTCAGTCATCAATCGGCACTGAGGTGTGCCGAGATAGGCGGGAATCACCCGCAAGGGTCGCGCGAACGCGCGCTTGAGGTGGCGGCGGGTGCCGCCGAGGTGCAGCGAGATAGCGCCCGGTGAGCGCGCTATCTGCCTGGAGACGCCATCATCCTACCCGGATGGCGATGAGATGCAACCCAGGAATCGCCTTTGTCATGCTCCTGATCCATAACGGCAACCGTCTCGAAACCTTGCTTGAGCTGCTTGCCGAACAACTCGCCCGCCCGCTCTCCGACCCCTTCACCCCCGAGCGTATCGTGGTGCAGCACCCCGGCATGGGGCGTTGGGTCGCGCAGCAGCTGGCGCGGCGCAATGGGGTGGCGGCGAATCTCGAGTATCCGCTGCCAGGGCGCTTTCTCTGGTGGCTGCTCGGACACTGGTTCGAGGATCTGCCGCGCGACTCCGACTGGTCGCGCGAGCGCCTGACCTGGCGTCTGCTCGGTCTGCTCGGCGAGCTGGGTGAGGAGGCGGTCTTTGACGAGCCGCGCCGCTACCTCGACGGCGAGCCTGCCGAACTCAAGACCTATCAGCTCGCCCGGCGCATCGCCGACCTCTTCGATCAATATCTGGTCTATCGCCCCGAGATGCTGCTCGGCTGGGAGGCCGGGCGCGAGGCGCACTGGCAGGCGCGGCTGTGGCGCGCCCTGCTCGAACAGGGCCTTGGGCCGCATCGGGCGCGTCTCTTCGCGCGTCTGGCCGAGGCGTTGCGCGCGGGGCGGGCGCCGCGCCGCGCCTTGCCCGAGCGCATCCTTTTCTTCGGGCTGACCGCCCTGCCGCCAGTCGATTGCGAACTGCTCGCGCAACTCGGGCGCTTCACCGAGATTCAGCTCTTTGTGCTCAACCCCTGTCGCGAGTACTGGGCGGATATCCTCGACGAAGGGCAGCGCACGCGCCGCCGCGCCCGCGCCCTGCGCGCCGGACTGCCCGATCCGGGCGCCCTGCTGGAGCTGGGCAATCCGCTGCTCGCCTCCTGGGGTCATGCCAGTCAGGCCTTTCTCGATCAGCTGCTCGACATGGGCGATCCCATCGACTGCTTCGAATCGCCCGATGAGTCGCGCCTCCTCGGGCGTCTACAGACTGATCTGCTCGATCTGCGTGATCGGCGCGACGCCCCGCCCGATCAGCGCCTCCGCCTCGCGCCGGACGATGTGTCGGTGCAGTTGCATCTCTGTCACGGGGTGCTGCGCGAGGTGCAGGTGCTGCATGATCGGCTGCTGCATCTGTTCGAGACCCTGCCGGGACTGACGCCGCGCGATATTCTGGTGATGGCGCCCGACATCGACCGCTATGCTCCGGCCATCGGCGCCGTGTTCGGCGCCGCCGTTGCGGGGCACGCCATCCCCTGGTCGATTGCCGATCGCCGCCCGGCGCTCGAACACCCCCTGCTGGCCGCGCTGGCCGCCTTGTTCGATCTGCCCGATTCACGCCTCGGCGTGACCGAGGTGCTGGGCTGGCTGGAGATTGCCGCCATCCGCCG
>JAFGTZ010000278.1 GCA_016938795.1 Chromatiaceae bacterium
CGCATGGCGTATCTGGTCCGAGAAACCTTTTTCCGCCCCGAGACCGCCGTGGCGCGCGAGCGCGTCACCCTTCCCGCCCCGCTGATCAATACCCTGCTGCGGCTGTTGCGCGAGGGCGGCGAGCCTGCCTTCATTCCGTTACGCGATCTCCAATATCTCGCCGTGGCCGAGCGCACCGAGGTGATTTTCGTCGATGCGCTGGGCGGATACGGCATTCAGGACGGCGAGGGCGGGCGCCTGATCCGCCTCGCCTGGCGACCCGAGCGGACGCGTCAATCGCTCAGCGAGCCTGTCGCTTGCGAAATCATCTACTATTTTAAGGATATGCGATCGGTGCAGGCGCGTCTGATCTCGCTCTTGCCCGCCGCGATCGACCAGCAGTTGAAGCGTGCGCGTCACGCGGCGCCGGCGGTTGCCGGATGTCGGATGTCGGATTTTGACCTGGCGTGACGCACGGGAGGCTAACGACTCACGATCCTGAACAGGCGCGGCCAGACACCGCCTCGCGCCTCCGACGGACGATCGGACGACGCACGCCGCGCGTGCTCGCCACCCTTGTTCATCGCCCCGACATGGGGTTCAGCCATTTCCGAGGTCATCATGTCCAGACTGCTCACCTGGCGCGACGAATGGTCCTTGCACATCCCCGTCCTGGATGGCGATCACCAGGCCCTGATTGAACACCTTGCTAGTCTCTGCCGACGCTTCTGCCCCGAGGCCTCGGGGCAGCGCTCGGGCGACGCCAATGCCTTGCTCGACGCGCTTGAGGCCCTTGGCGAACAGATGCGCGAACATTTTCGGCGCGAGGAGGCGCTCATGCAGGCCATCGACTACGCGGGCATGGCCGAGCATTGCAGCGAGCACGCCCTGCTGATGGCTGAATACACGACTCTGCTGCGCGAATGGCGTGGTGCTGGGCTTGCGGTGTTCAACACCGAGACCCAGGAGACCTTGCGCCATTGGTTACTGGCCCACATCCTGGTGGCTGATCGCGAATTCGCGACCGCTTATTTCCAGTTGAGCGAGGAAGCGCGGGGGTTCTACGATGATGCCTGGATCCCTGACGAGGCTCCGGGCGGCGTGATCAACGCGATCCGTCGGTATCGTTGAGACGGCGAAAGTTCGCGCCCATGGGGCGCTCCTACGGGCGGGGGCCTCTGGCTCATGCCTTCTTTTGCCTTGCGCGAGAGCCTGACTTGTCAATCGCGCTAAAATGGCCATATTCGAGTCTCTAGACCTATCGGTCGACTCGATTCTCTCGCCGCCGGGAAGTTCCCGCGCGGTCCGTCCATCCCTATCTGCGGCGCGCGCGGGTGGTATCAGTGCTTGCCCGCGCCCCGAAAATCTGGCATATCCTTTCGCTATGATTCGTGCACAGAATATTTTTATCGTTGGCCCCATGGGGGCCGGAAAAAGCACCGTCGGGCGTCAGCTCGCCGAGGCGCTCTCCTACACCTTTCGCGACAGCGATCAGGAGATTCAGCGGCGCACCGGGGTCGATATTCCGACCATCTTTGAATTCGAGGGCGAGGAGGGTTTTCGCGCCCGCGAGCGTCAGGTCATCATCGATCTGGTGGCCGAGGAGCGCATCGTGCTCGCCACCGGCGGCGGGGTCGTGATCAACGCCGAGAACCGTCAGGATCTGGCTGCGCGCGGGGTAGTGATCTATCTCCATTGCAGTCCCGAACAGCAGCATGCGCGCACCGCCCGTGATCGCAACCGCCCACTGCTCGACACCGACGAGCCGCTCGATCGGCTGCGCGAGTTGATGGAGACGCGTGATCCGCTCTATCGGCAGGTGGCTGATCTGGTGGTCTCGACCGAAAAGCGCGGCACCAGCTCGGTGGTCAAGGAGATTCTGCGCCGTCTGGAGGAAAGTGCGGCCGGCGGACTCTGAGACCTTTCCACCTTATCAGCAGGAGACGCCTCACCATGCCCAGAATTCTCGACGTCGATCTTGGCGAGCGCAGTTACCCCATCAGCATCGGAGCTGGACTGCTCGCGCAGCCCGATCTCTACCAGCCGTATCTGCGCGGCTCCCAGGTCATGATCGTAACCAACGAGACGGTGGCGCCGCTCTATCTAGAGACGGTTCGGGGGGCGCTGGACAGCTATGACACCCACAGCGTGGTGCTGCCCGATGGCGAGCAATACAAGACCCTGGAGGTCTGGAGTCGCATCTTCGATGCCCTGCTCGCGGCGCGTTTTGCGCGCGACTGCACCCTAATCGCGCTCGGCGGCGGGGTCATCGGCGACATGACAGGTTTTGCCGCTGCCTGCTACCAGCGCGGGGTGGCCTTCATCCAGGCGCCCACCACGCTGCTTGCACAGGTCGATTCCTCGGTGGGCGGCAAGACCGGCATCAACCATCCCGCCGGCAAGAACATGATCGGCGCCTTTCATCAGCCGCTCGCCGTCATTGCCGATACCGAAACACTCGCGACCCTGCCCCAGCGCGAACTCTCCGCCGGGCTGGCTGAGGTCATCAAATACGGACTGATTCGCGACGCCGATTTTCTCGCCTGGCTGGAGTCGCATCTGGCCGAGCTGCTGGCGCGCGATCCCGAGGCGCTGGCCCATGCCATCCGTCGCTCCTGCGAGATCAAGGCCGAGATTGTCGCCGAGGACGAGCTGGAGTCGGGTCAGCGCGCCTTGCTCAATTTTGGGCACACCTTCGGCCATGCCATCGAGACGGCCACGGGCTACGGCGCCTGGCTGCACGGCGAGGCGGTGGGCGCCGGGATGTGCATGGCGGCCGATCTCTCGGCGCGCCAAGGCTGGCTTGCCGAGTCGGATGTCGAGCGGGTGCGTCGGCTGGTTGGCGCGGCGGGCCTGCCCGTCGATCCGCCGCGCGACATTGCGCCCGAGCGCCTGCGCGAGCTCATGGGAAGCGATAAGAAGGTGCTCGGCGGTCAGTTGCGCCTGGTGCTCCTGCGTCACCTCGGCATGGCCGAGCTAACCGCCGATGTCGATCCTGAGGCGCTGAACGCAAGTCTGGCCGCA
>JAFGTZ010000279.1 GCA_016938795.1 Chromatiaceae bacterium
GCGGATCGCTTCATCAAGCTCTATCCGCTCAACCCCTTTGTGGATTACGCCTATTACCTCAAGGGTATCGTCAACTACAACCGCAGCGTCGGCTTTCTCGACCGCTACATCCCCACCGATCCCTCGCAGCGCGATCCCGGCTCGGCGCTCGACGCCTTCGAGGATTTCGCGCGCCTGATCGAGCGCTTTCCCAGCAGCAAATATGCCGAGGACGCACGCCAGCGCATGCTCTATCTGCGCAACAATCTCGCCCGCCACGAGGTAAACGTGGCGCGCTATTACATGAAGCGCAACGCCTATCTCGCCGCCGCCAACCGCGCGAATTACGTCATCGAGCACTACCAGCGCACCAGCGCGGTGGAGGATGCCCTGCTGGTGCTGATCGAGGCCTACCGGGCGCTTGGCAAGGCCGATCTGGTCGCCGACGCCAAGCGCGTGCTTGAGGTCAATCGCGCAGCAGGGCGCTTCATCGAAGATACGCCCGAGCCCGATGAAATCAGCCTTTCGCGCAAGATCTGGGACTCGCTGAAACTCGACGAGAACTGAGCGCGCCCGGGCGGGAACACAGCTGCATCCCGCCCGCCCCCGTCCTCGGCGTCCCTAGATCGCCGCCTCGTCTTCCTCGCCGGTGCGAATGCGCACCACCCGCTCGACATCGGACACGAAGATCTTGCCATCGCCAATCTTGCCGGTGCGCGCCGAGGTCATGATGGCGTTGATACAGGCATCGAGCTGCTCATCGGCCAGGATCAGCTCAATCTTCACCTTGGGCAGAAAATCGACCACATATTCCGCGCCCCGATAGAGTTCGGTATGTCCCTTTTGACGACCGAAGCCCTTGACTTCGATGGCCGTCATGCCGGTAATGCCCGCCGCCGAGAGTGCCTCGCGCACGTCGTCGAGCTTGAAGGGCTTGATGATGGCTTCGACCTTTTTCATCGGGTTCTCCAGAGTGTGAAGTGTGACGGCAAAACGTCACATTATAGTGATGACGCCAAGCGCCGATAAAGGTTCGCCATCCGCGCTCAGAAGCCGCTGGTGATGGGATAGCGCCGATCACGCCCGAAGGCCCGCTCGGAGATACGCACGCCGGGCGGCGCCTGACGCCGTTTATACTCACTGCGATCAACCAAACGCGCCACCCGGCGCACTACCGCCTCCTCGAAGCCTTGAGCCACGATGGCCTCGATACCCTCGTCCTGCTCGACATAGCGCCGCAGGATGGCATCGAGTGTCTCATAGGGCGGTAGACTGTCCTGATCGGTCTGATCGGGACGCAGCTCAGCCGAGGGCGCGCGGCTGAGCACCCGCTCGGGAATCACCGCCTCGCCGAGGCTGTTGCGATAGCGCGCCAGCCGATACACCAGCAGCTTGGGCACATCCTTGATGGGCGCAAAGCCGCCGGCCATGTCGCCATAGAGTGTGGCATAGCCCACCGCCATCTCACTCTTGTTGCCCGTGGTCAGCAGCAGATGGCCGCGCTTGTTGCTGATCGCCATGAGCAGCACCCCGCGACAGCGCGCCTGCAGATTCTCCTCGGTGACATCCGGCGCGGCGCCTTCGAAAAGCGGTTCGAGCAGATCCAGAAAGCTGCGGAAGGCCGGCTCAATAGGGACAAGGTGCGCCCGAACACCCAGCCGGCGCGCCTGTTCCTCGGCATCCTCGATGCTCATGCTGGCCGTGTAGCGCGAGGGCATGAGCACCGCCTCCACCCGCTCGGGGCCGAGTGCATCCACCGCGACAGCCAGGGTCAGGGCCGAATCAACCCCGCCCGAGAGCCCAAGCACCGCGCCCGAAAAGCCGTTCTTGCGCACATAGTCACGCACTCCCAACACCAGCGCCGCATAGATGGAGGCATCGCTCTCGGGGTGGACGCGCTCGGCATCGCGTGCATGCACGGCACTGGGTTGAGCCGAGGCGGTGATCTCCAGATCGAGCCCATACTCCTCGAAACTTGGCGCGCGCGCCACCACGCTACCGCCCGCATCGACTGCGAAGGAGGCCCCATCGAACACCAGCTCATCCTGTCCGCCAACCAGATTGGCGTAAAGAATGGAGAGCCCCTGCTCACGCGCGCGCCGCTCCAGCAGCGCCTCGCGCTCGGCGGCCTTGCCGGCGTGAAAAGGCGAGGCGTTGAGATTCACGAGCAGCCGCGCCCCGGCCTCGGCGGCCTGACGACCAGGCTCCTCGTGCCAGATGTCCTCACACACACTCAAGCCGATGCGCAACCCGCGATGCTCGAAGAGCACCGCCTGGGCGCCGGGCTGGAAATAGCGCTTTTCGTCAAAGACGCTGTAGTTCGGCAGCACCTGCTTGGCATATTCAACCAGCCGCTCGCCATCGCGCCACACGCCCGCGACATTGAAGAGTCCGCCGAGCGCCGCGCGCGGATAGCCAAGCACCAGGGCCAGCCCCTGGGTCGCGGGGCGGATGTGCTCGAGCGCCGCTTCCACCCGCTGCATGAACTCCGGGCGCAGCAGCAGATCCTCGGGCGGATAGCCGCACAGCGCCAGCTCGGGCAACACCAGCAGATCGACGCCCGCCGCGCGCGCCGCGTCAAGCTCGGCGATGATGCGCTCGGCATTGCCGGCAATGTCGCCCACCAGCGGATTGAATTGCAGGATGCGCGCACGCACGCTTGCCGTTTCGCTCATGACCGTCCCCTCATGCCGAGCAGCTCGGCCATGCGCGCGCCCATCTCCACCGGCGAGCGCACTGTGGCCACGCCGGCGGCCTCGAGCGCCGCGTATTTGCCTGCGGCGGTGCCCTGCCCGCCGCTGATGATGGCGCCCGCGTGCCCCATGCGCCGCCCGGGCGGCGCGCTCACCCCGGCAATATAGGCCACCACCGGCTTGGTCACCTGGGCGCGGATGAAGTCGGCCGCGCGCTCCTCGGCACTGCCGCCGATCTCGCCGACCAGAATGATGCCCTCGGTCTGGGGATCGTTCTCGAAGCGCGCCAGACAATCGACGAAGTCCAGCCCCTGGATGGGATCACCGCCAATGCCCACACAGGTGCTCTGCCCCAGTCCCGCCGCCGTGGTCTGCCACACCGCCTCGTAGGTCAGGGTGCCCGAGCGCGAGACGATGCCGACCCGCCCCGGCTGGTGGATATGCCCCGGCATGATGCCGATCTTGCAAGCGCCCGGCGTGATGACGCCCGGACAGTTGGGGCCGATGAGCACTGACTCGTGCGCGGCCAGGGCCGCCTTGACGCGCAGCATGTCGAGCACCGGAATGCCCTCGGTAATGCAGACGATGACCCGAATCCCGGCCTCCGCCGCCTCCAGAATGGCGGCGGCGGCGAAGCGCGCCGGCACATAGATCATGGTGGCATCGGCGCCGGTGGCGTCAACCGCCTCGCGCACGCTCTCGAACACCGGGCGCCCGAGATGCTCCTGCCCGCCCTTGCCGGGCGTGACGCCGCCCACCAGCTGGGTTCCGTAGGCGATGGCCTGCTCGCTGTGAAAGGTGCCCTGCCGCCCAGTGAAGCCCTGGCAGATCACGCGCGTCTCGCGATCAATCAGAATGCTCATGCCGCGCCCTCCCCGGCCAGCGCCACCACCCGAGCGGCGGCCTCATCGAGCGAGGCCGCGCTTTCCAACGCCAGCGCGCTCGCGCCCAGCATGGCCCGCCCTTCCTCGGCGCGGGTGCCTTCGAGACGCACCACCACGGGCACCCGCACCTCAACCTCGCGCATCGCCTGCAGGATGCCCTCGGCGATCAGATCGCAGCGCACGATACCGCCAAAGATATTCACCAGCACCGCGCGCACCTTGTCATCGGAGAGAATGAGTTTGAAGGCCTCGGCCACGCGCGCCGCCGTGGTGCCGCCGCCCACGTCGAGAAAGTTTGCCGGCGCCCCGCCATGACGCTGGACCAGGTCCATGGTCGCCATGGCAAGTCCAGCCCCATTGACCATACAGCCAATGCTGCCGTCCAGTCGAATGTAGTTCAGATCGTGCGCGCGCGCCTGCGCCTCGCGCGCATCCTCCTGACCGGGATCGCGCAGCGCCGCCAGCTCGAGCTGGCGCCAGAGGGCGTTGTCGTCAATCTCGATCTTGGCATCGAGCGCGAGCAGCTCGCCCGCCTCGGTCACCACCAGCGGATTGATCTCGATCAGGCTCGCATCGCTCTCGATGAAGAGCCGCAGCAGGCCGGCGAGCAATGCGCCGAGCGTCGCGCGCTGCGCGCCCTCCAGCCCCAGCCCCTCGGCCAGGGCGCGCACCGCCTCAGGCTCGGGCTGCTCGCCAAGCGCCACACCGAGACGCAGAATGCGCTCGGGGGTTTGCGCTGCCACCGTTTCGATGTCCATGCCGCCGGCAGCCGAGGCCACGAACAGCAGGCACTCGTCCTCGCGATCAACCAGGAGGCTCAGATAGAGCTCGCGCGCAATCACCGGTGGATGCTCAATCAGCAGCGCCTCGACCGGTAGTCCGGCCGCACCGGTCTGTACCGTGGCCAGGGTCGAGCCGAGCAGACGCCGCGCCTCGGCCTCGACCCGCTCGGGGCTGTCGGCCAGCACCACGCCGCCGGCCTTGCCGCGCCCGCCCGCGTGTACCTGCGCCTTGACCACCCAGCGCGCGCCACCCAGACGCGCACAGGCCGCGCGCGCCTCCTCGGGGCGGCGGATCACCTCGCCCTCGGGCAAGGCAATGCCGTGGGCGCGCAGATAATGTTTGGATTGATATTCGTGTAGTTTCATGCAGAAAGATCGTCGCCCTGTGTCGCGCGCCGGAGAGATGGCCGCATGGGGTCAATTCTGGTCTAATTTCCGCGTTCTTGGCAAAGCCGCGTCCCTTTGCGTGCGCCCATTCATGCATTCAGCCATGCCTTCGCCCACCGCCCGCTCGCCCGGACGCTACCCGACCTGGGGTGCGCTGCGCTGGCTCTTTCTGGTGCGGCTGCTCATGGTGGTGGGCCTGACCCTGGTCTTTTCGCCCGGTCTGCGCGATCCCATGATGCTGCGCGCCGATACCCCCTTCGCCTGGAACGTGCTGCTCGCCCATGCGGTGGCGGTGCTGGCCAGCGGACTGAGCCTCTATGGACACTGGCCGAGCCGGCTCAATCAGGTGTATCTCGCGGTTTTTGTCGATACCCTCGCCTTTAGTTTGCTGATGCATGCTGCGGGCGGCATCGCCAGCGGACTGGGCTTGCTGCTGGTGGTGGCGGTGGCCGCCGGCGCGCTCACCATGGAGGGGCGCCTGTCGCTCCTGTTCGCCGCGCTCGCCTCGCTCGCGGTGATCGCCGAGCAAACCCACGCCACCCTGCGCGGCGAGCCTCCCGCCTTTACCCAGGCGGGTCTGCTCGGCATGCTGTTCTTTGCCACAGCGATCGCCTCTCAGCTTCTCTATCGGCGCATCCGCACCGCCGAGGCGCTCGCCGAACGACGCCAAATCGATCTCGATGATCTGGCCAATCTGAACAACTTCATCATCCAGAACATTGGCATGGGCATTCTAGTCGCCGATGGCGAGCGACGCCCGCGCCTGATGAACCAGGCCGCCCGCGAGCTGCTCGGACTGAGACGTGCGCCGCGCGACATCCCCCTGGCGCGTTTCGCGCCGGCGCTCGCCGCCTGGCTCGATGAGCACGCCCGCCCAAGGATGCCGAGCGAGGGAACCCTTGAGTGCAACGGGCGCGCGCTGCGCGTCACGCTCAAGCGTGTGGGACAAGGTCGCGCAAACGGCGTCATCCTCTATCTGCGCGATGATCGCGAGGTTCAGGCCGAGGCACAACAGATCAAGCTCGCCGCGCTCGGAACCCTGACCGCCAGTATCGCGCACAATATCCGCAATCCGCTCAGCGCCATCTCGCACGCCGCGCAGCTTGCCGCCGAGGCGCCGCAGCTCCGGGACGAGGAGCTGCATCTGATCGACATCATTCGGCGCAACAGCGCACGCATCGAGGACACGGTGGAGAGCGTACTCCAGATCTCACGCCGCGAGCGCATCCAGCGCGAACCCCTGGCGCTCACCGACTGGCTTGCGGACTTCTGCCACGAATTGCGCGAACGCCACCGGCTTCCCCCTGAGCGGCTGCAATTGCGCGATGCGGCATCCGGCTGCCTAGTCGAGACCGATCCGCGCCATCTGCGCCAAATACTCGCCAATCTCTGCGAAAACGCCCTCATCCACGCCGGCCCAGCGCCCTGCCTCGACATCCGGCTAGGACTTGAAGACCGTTCGCGCCCTTTCATCGAAGTCATGGACGACGGCCCTGGCATCGCCGAGGACATTCGCGCCGAGATTTTCAACCCCTTTTTCACCACCAGCGCGAGTGGCAGCGGGCTCGGTCTCTACATTGCGCGCACCTTGGCCGAGGCCAACGGTATCACGCTCGACACCTACCCACGTCACCCCCACGGCAGCTGTTTTCGTCTCCTCTTTCCATCGTTGCCGGCGGCCTAGACGGCCTCCAGACCCTGATGCGCAATGAGTATACACGGGGGGATGCACGGGGCGGCTCCTTTGCAATGGATCCTGACTCGCTCCCCGACGTCAAGCGGGATATGCTGTGATATAACCATCGCACATGGATTTTTCGGTGAGGGCTGGGGGATGGACGCGGCGGGGTGTCAGCGGCAGGGATGCCGTCGCCAAGCCTCCAGGAAGGGATTCACTTCCGTCCCCCGTGGCCATCACCCAGCCCGGAGCGGTCGGGAAAAACCAAACAACTGATTTGCGATTGGTATACATCTCAGCCTCAAGCATGCAGCCCATGAGCAGCCCCCAGGCCCAGGCGCTCGTCGTCGATGACGAGCCAGACATTCGCGATCTGCTGCGCCTCACACTCGCACGCATGAACATCGCGGCCACCACAGCCGCGAGCCTCGCCGAGGCGCGCGCCGCGCTCCAGGCACGCCGTTACGATCTCTGTCTCACCGACATGCGCCTGCCCGATGGCAGCGGCATCGAACTCATCGCACACATCACTGCCGAATATCCCGAACTGCCGGTGGCCATGATCACCGCCCACGGCAACATGGAATCGGCCGTGAGCGCCATGAAGGCCGGGGCCTTCGATTTTGTTGCCAAGCCGCTCGAACTCCAGCGCCTGCGCCAGCTCGTAAACGCGGCCCTACGGCTTGAGCCGCGCGCCGCCAGCGAGGAGACCGAGACCGCTCAGCAGGAGCAGGGGCTGCTGGGCGATTCGCCCGCCATGGCGCGAATTCGCCAACTCATCGCCAAGCTCGCGCGCAATCAGGCGCCGGTGTTCATCACCGGCGAGAGCGGCACCGGCAAGGAACTGGCCGCACGCCTCATCCATGCCCGTGGCCCGCGTCGCGAAGGCCCCTTCGTGGCGGTGAACTGTGGCGCCATCCCCGAGGAACTGGTCGAGAGCGAACTCTTCGGCCACCGCAAGGGCAGCTTTACCGGCGCCATTGGCGACAAGGCGGGACTCTTTCAGACCGCCGAGGGCGGCACCCTCTTTCTTGACGAGGTGGCCGAGCTGCCGCTCCAGACCCAGGTCAAACTCTTGCGCGCCATTCAGGAAAAGGCCGTGCGCCCGGTGGGCGCCGCGCGCGAGGTGGCAGTGGATGCGCGCATCATCAGCGCCAGCCACCGCGATCTGGCCCGCGAGGTCGAAAGCGGACGCTTTCGCCAGGATCTGTTCTATCGCATCAACGTCATCGAGCTGCGCATGCCGCCACTGCGCGAGCGCCCCGAGGATATTCCTGTCCTTGCCGAACACCTGCTTGGGCGCATTGGCCGACGCGCAGACGCAGAGCGCGCGCCACGCCTCTCGCCCGAGGCGCTGGAGGGGCTTTGCCGCCATACCTTTCCGGGCAATGTGCGCGAACTCGAAAACATCCTGGAACGCGCAAGCGCCCTGTGCGAAGCGCAGCGCATCGAGACCGCCGATCTCTATCTGCCCGAGGCCGACCCAGGCACAGCCCCAGCGCCCTCCGCCCCAGCGCCCGCCCCCGCTATTGCCAAGCCTGGCTCCACGCCCCCACAGCACTGGAACCTCGACGCCGCCGCGCGCGCACTCGGAATGCCAGGGCGCTCACTGCGCCATGAGCTGCACCGCCTGGGACTGCTCATCGAGCCTTGACAAAGGCTATACAGCGTCAGCTCGCGGCTGGAGGCCACTTCCACGAGCGCATGCTAGCCTGCATGTGTTTGGTACCGACTGATTCAACGTGCTTGGTCGGTCACAGCGTCTCAACATTTAACGAATCGCTGAAGCATTCGATGCCCAGCTTCTCGGCCACCGGGCGCGCCCTGGGGTCGATCATCGGCGAGATGACGATCAGGCGGCTGGCCTGGCGCTGGTGACGCTGCTCGTAGAATCGCGCCTTGCGCTCGAAGCTGTACATTCCGGCCTTGTCGATGGACGACTTCAGTTCGCAGATGATCAGCAGACCGTTTTTGATGATGACATCCAGCTCGACCTGCTCCGGGCGACCGAAAACCGTGCCTTCATCATCGTATTCGTTGATGTTGAGCACCTCGACGCCAAACGACTGCTCCAGAATGCCCGCCAGCGCGTTGCGGAAC
>JAFGTZ010000280.1 GCA_016938795.1 Chromatiaceae bacterium
CCTGGCGCGCGCGCCGCGACACGCCCGGATTCGACCCGCGCCGTCTCGCCGCCGTGGCGCGCGCGGCCAAGGACTTGCGCCAGATTGCCGCGCGCGAGCCGCGCGCGGACCCTCGGGATGGCGAGATGGCGCCTGGCGACTCGGCGGCCCTGCTCGCGCTCGCCTATCCCGATCGCATCGCCCAGCGCCGCCCCGGTCAGGACGGACGCTATCGGCTTGCGAACGGCACGGGTGCCGTGCTGCCGCCCGACGATGCCCTGGGCATCCATGCCTATCTGGTGGTGGCCGCGCTCGATGGCGCCGGGCGCGATGCGCGCATCCAGCTCGCCCTGCCGCTCGACGAGGCCAGTCTGCGCCGGCTCGCCGCCGAGCGCATTTGCACCGAGTCGGAACTGGGCTGGGACGCCGAGCGCGAGGCGTTGAGCGCGCGCGCCCTCACGCGGCTCGATGCCCTGGTGCTCGACAGTCGCCCCCTGGCGCTCGATGCACTCGGCGCCGTGGATGAGAAGGCGCGGCGCTTGCTGCTTGAGGCCATTGCCGAGCGCTTCGAGCAGGCCCTGGCGTGGACCCCGGCGGTGCGCCAGTTACAGGCGCGGGTGGCCCTGCTGCGCGCGCTCGAGCCCGAGGCGGGCTGGCCCGATCTGGCAACCGAGACCCTGCGCGCCACGCTCGAGGACTGGCTCGCGCCCTGGCTGGATGGCTGCACCCGGCTGGCCGAGACGCGCCAACTCGATCTGGCCGCCCTGCTGCGCGCCCGGCTCGACTGGGAACAGCAGCAACGGCTTGATCGCGAGGCCCCCGAGGCCATCGTGACCCCGGCGGGCAACCGGCGCGCCATCGACTATCTCGCCGGCGACATCCCGGTGCTGGCCCTGCCGCTGCAAGAAGTTTTTGGGCTTGGCGAGACGCCGAGCATCGCCGGCGGGCGTTGTGCGCTCTTGCTGCATCTGCTCTCGCCCGCGCGCCGCCCCTTGCAGATCACACGCGATCTGGCCGGATTCTGGGCGCGCGGCTATGCCGAGGTGCGCAAGGAGTTGCGCGGGCGCTATCCCAAACACCACTGGCCCGAGGATCCGCTGAGCGCCCAGCCCGTGACCGGCGGCGTGCGCCGGCGTGCGCCGCGCGATACCAACCAAACCTAGGTTTTTCGGTGAGGGCTGGGGGGATAGCGACCAGCGACCAGCTGACAGCCATCAGCCGCATTCATTGTCGAGCGGTTGCAGCCGGGGTGCAGGCTCGGGACGCGCCCCCTTGCCGTTCGCACCCCGTTCGAGCAACCAGAGTGCGGTCACACCGAGCGCAAGCGCCACCAGCACACCCATCACCAGGGGATCGCCCGCATAGTCCGAGGGCCAGACATTTGACTCGTGGAGCACCTTGAGCGGCGCACCTTCGGCATCGAAGAGCCAGGCATCGGCATTGCGCCAGGGCCAGATGCGATTGAGCGAGCCGAGCAGAAAGCCGGTGAGGGTTGCCAGGGTGAGCCCGTGAAAACGGTGCAGCGTCCAGTGCAGCAGGCGCGTGACGCTCATCAGGCCCGCTAGGCAGCCGAGCGCGAAGACCGCAACCACCAGCAGGCGCTCGGGTGTGAAATCGACCAGCAGCCCCTTGAGACTGTCATGGATGATGAACTCGTACATGCCAAGCAGCAGCAGCATGAAGCTCCCCGAGATGCCCGGCAGCATGAGCGCCGAGATGGCGATGGCGCCGCAGAGAAAGACGAACCAGAGCGCCTCGCCACCCTCGCTGGGGGTGAGCAGGGTCAGGGTATAGGCCGCGCCGGCCCCGAGCGCGAAGGCGAGGATACGCCCCGCCGACCAACCGCCGATGCGCCGCCCCATGTGCAGGATGGAGGCCAGGATGAGGCCGAAAAAGAAGGCCCAGACCAGTGGCGGATACTGCTCAAGCAGCCAGCCGATGCTGAAGACGCCGACCAGCAGCCCCAGCATCATGCCGCTGAGCAAAAGGGCCAGAAAGCCGCCATCGACAGCTCGCCAGACACCCAGCGGCCCCTCGCGCCGGGCCACCCCCAGCAGACCAGGGCCGAAGGCGCTCACGGCGTCGATAAGGCGCTCGTAGAGACCGCTGACAAAGGCGATGGTGCCCCCCGAGACCCCGGGAATCACCTCGGCGATTCCCATGGCTGCCCCCTTGAAGACCAGGGCCAGGTGTGACACGGACATGCGTCTCTCCCTCGTTAGAGCTGGAATTGGCGTAAACGCTCTTGCAACTGGGCAGCCAGACGCGAGAGTTCGCCGCTCGCATCGGCAATCTGATTGGCACCGCTGGCTGTCTCCTCGACCACCTGCGAAATGCTGTGTACGTTGCGGTTAATTTCCTCGGCCACCGCAGATTGCTGCTCGGCGGCGCTGGCGATCTGGGTATTCATATCATTGATGGTGCTGATTGATCCGTTGATGGTGAGTAGCGACTCGCCCGCGCGGCGTGCTTGGACGACGCTCGCGCGCGCCCGCGCGCGGCCTTGCTCCATGGCCTCGACCGCACTGGCCGAGCCGCTCTGCACGCGCTCGATCTTTTCCTGAATGTCGCGCGTCGAGGCCTGGGTGCGGCTGGCGAGGGTGCGCACCTCATCGGCCACCACGGCAAAGCCGCGCCCCGCCTCGCCGGCGCGCGCCGCCTCGATGGCGGCGTTGAGCGCGAGCAGATTGGTCTGTTCGGCCACCCCACGGATGACATCGAGCACGGCGCCAATCTCGCGGCTGTCCTCGGAGAGACGCGCGATGACCTGACTGGCCGCCTCCAGATCGTGCGCCACCGTCTCGATGGCGCTCACGGTCTGCTCGACCACCTCGGCGCCGGCATCGGCCTCCCGATCAGTCTCGCGCGCAGCGCGCGCGGCATCAGCGGCATGATGGGCCACATTTTCGACCGTGGCGGTCATCTCGTTGATGGCCGCCGCCACCTTGTCGGTCTCGTTCTGCTGACGGCGCACCTGATCGCGCTCATGCTCACTGGTGGCAAAGAGCTGCTCGGCCGCCGAGGCCACCTGGGAACCAATGCCCGAGACCTCGCCGAGCAAGCGGCGCATGGCTTCAAGCATCCGCGCCAGACCCGCGAGCAGACTGGTCGAATCGCCCGGACGCAGCCGGATGGGCACGCCCAGATCGCCCTCGGCCACCCGATTGACCACCTCCAGCGCATAGGCCGGCTCGCCGCCCAGGCGACGCAAGGTGTCCTGCGTCAGTCCAATGCCAAGCGCCACCGCCACCACCAGGCCCACCACCATGATGCCCAGTGTCCAGGCAATGGTGGTGTTTGAGCTCGACAGGGCGTCATCGAGCGATTCGTCGGCGGAGAGATTATTGAGCACCACCATCGACTCGACCATGGCCCCGAGCCGATCGGAGATGGGGATCATTTCGGCGCAGGCGCGCGCATAGGCAGCGTGCAGCGGCCTGTAGACCGCCTGGGGATCGGCGGCGTCGCGCGCGCGCGCCTCAGCCATCTGCTGCATCAGGGTATCGAGACGACGATAGATGGAACGCCAGGCCGCATATTCGACCTGAAAGGCGGCATAAACCTGCTCCTCGACCTCGGTCTTGGGCAGCGCCTCGTAGCGGGCCACTGCCTCATCGACCTCGCGCCAGGAGGCCTCGCGCTGGCGCTGGAGCTGCACGAGCTGGGTCTGGTTTTCCTCCGACCAGAGTTCGAAGGTGCGCGCGGCGAGCGACTGCGCGTGAATCTGGGTGCGCTGAAAGTTCAGCCGATTGAGTTCGATGATGGCCGGCAGACGCACCTGACCGATCTTCACCACATCGGCGCGTAGCGCGCGTTCACCGCGAATGCCCATCAGCCCGATGGCGAGCAGAATGAAGGCGACGATCAGAAAGCCGGCCATCAACTTCTGGCGGAGCGAAAAGGGTTTCAAGCTCGAGCACTCCAGCGAAGGGATTGAGATTTCTCGATTCTCGCACTCTCTTTAAGGGCAATGCCACAATCTATACGCATCGCACATCAGTTTTTCGGTTTTTCTCGTGCGCTCCGAAAAATCCATCTGTAATTGTTCTATCTTCCACGGATTTCGTGGGTTGCGCGAAAATGCGGCAATTCGCGACGAAACAGCTAGACTGAAGCGCATTCACCGCATCGCCGCCCTGCCCCAAGGAGCCCGAGACCATGCGATCCTGGCTGAATCCGCTGTTGTTTCTCTGCTGCGCGCTCTGCATGACCCAGCCTCATGCACAGACTCCAGACACCCGCGAGCCACTGGTGCAGCCGTCGCTGAGCGCCACCGGGCACGACAGCATTCCCGAGTCGCTGCAACCCTGGATTCCCTGGGTGCTCAAGGGTCACGAGGATCTGGCCTGCCCGCTGCTCACGCCCGGCGTCTCCGGGCGGGATGCCGAGCGACTGTGCGCCTGGCCGGGTCGGCTCCGCCTGAGCCTGGACCAAGGCGGCGCGTCTTTTGACCAAGAGTGGGAGGTCATGGCGCCAAGCTGGGTTCCGCTTCCGGGCGAGGCCGCGCACTGGCCGCTGGAGGTTCTCGATGGCGATCGGCCCCAGCCGGTGCTGGAGCGCCAGGGCCGTCCCATGGTTCATCTCGCGCCCGGCACACACCGCCTGAGCGGACGCCTGCCCTGGTCGCGTCCGCCCGAATCGCTCGCCATCCCGCCCGAGGTCGTGCTGCTTGAGCTGAGCGGCGCGCCCCATCCGCATCGCGACCCCCAGGGCCGGCTCTGGTTCGAGCGACCCGAGCCGCGCACAGAGCCAAGGGCCCCGAGTGAACCCGAACGCCTCACGCTTGAGGTCATGCGCCACATCGAGGACAGCATCCCGCTGCGCATCACCACCCGGCTGGTGCTCGATGTCTCGGGCGCGCCGCGCGAGGTCAGCCTCGGCCAGCCGATGCTCGAACACTCGCGCCCGCTACGGCTCCTGAGCCCGCTCCCGACGCGGCTCGATGCGCAAGGCCAGTTGCGTCTTCAGGTCCGTCCAGGGCGCTGGGAACTGACCCTGGAAAGCTATCAGCCGGAGCCGGTCGATGCACTGGCGCTCGCACCGCGCGCGGCGCCCTGGCCCGCCGAGGAGGTCTGGGTGGTGCAGGCGCGCCCCGATCTGCGCCGCATCCAGATCGA
>JAFGTZ010000281.1 GCA_016938795.1 Chromatiaceae bacterium
CTCGGCGCTCGGGTGCGCGCCATCGACTCGGATCTCTTCGCGGGGCTGGCGGGCGAGCGCTACGATCTCATTCTCTGCAATCCGCCCTATGTGGCGCGCGCCGAATACGAGGCGCTGCCGTGCGAATACCATCGCGAGCCCGAGCTGGGGTTGGTGGGCGGCGAGGATGGTCTGGATCTGGTGGCGCGCATCCTGGCTGAGGCCGGGCGTCATCTCGGCGATCAAGGTCTGCTGGTCCTGGAGGTGGGCAACAGCGCCGCCGCGCTTGAGGCGCGCTTTCCCGAGGCGCCCTGGATGTGGCTCGACTTCGAACGGGGAGGCGAGGGCGTCTGTGTGCTCACGGCCGAGCAGCTGCGTCTCCATGAGTCCCTGTTCCGTGCCGGCGGCTACCGCTGAGCGAGCGTGACGCAATCTCTATATTTCAAACCCTGTGACGGCGCTGACGCGGCTTCTCTCTAGGCTTTGGCCTCGCGCGAACGGCGACACCACCTGATCAGGGCCTTACGACAACAGGCCGCGCGGGAGCTTAAGCTGCTTCCCCCGGCCGGAGGGTGAACTCGGTGGAACAAGGCGTTTCCTTTGATCTCGATCTGATCCGTCGCTACGACCAGAGCGGTCCGCGCTATACCTCCTACCCGACTGCGGTGGAGTTTGATGAGTCGTTCGACGAGGCGGCCTATCGCGCGGCCTGCGCGCGCAGCAACGAAAGCGGCCGTCCGCTCTCGATCTACTTCCATATCCCCTTCTGCGACACGGTTTGCTTCTACTGCGCCTGCAACAAGATCGCCACCAAGGATCGCACTCTGGTGCCGCCTTATCTGGAGCGCGTCTATCGCGAGCTGGAGATGCAGTCGGCGCTCTTTGACGCCTCGCGCCAGGTCGAACAGCTGCACTGGGGGGGCGGCACCCCAACCTTCCTCAGTCATGCCCAGATGGAAGAGCTGATGGAGGTGACGCGCCGTCACTTCACCCTGGCCGATGACGAGGTGGGCGAGTACTCCATCGAGATTGATCCGCGCGAGGCCGACGCCTCGACCATCGCGCTGTTGCGCCGCATCGGCTTCAATCGCATGAGTCTCGGCGTGCAGGACTTCGACCCGCGCGTCCAGGCGGCGGTCAATCGCATCCAGACCGAGCAGCAAACCATGGCGGTGCTCGATGCCGCGCGCGCCGAGGGCTTCCGCTCCATCAGCATTGACCTGATCTACGGTTTGCCCTTCCAGACGGTCGAGAGCTTCATGAAGACGCTGGAGCGGGTGATCGCGGTCAATCCGCAGCGTCTGTCGATCTTCAACTATGCGCACCTGCCGACGCGCTTCAAGGCGCAGCGGCGGATCAACGAGGCCGATCTGCCGTCGCCCCAGGTCAAGCTCGACATCCTGCAATCGACCATCGCGCGTCTGGCCGAGGCCGGCTATGTCTTCATCGGCATGGACCACTTCGCCCGCCCAGATGACGAGCTGGCTGTCGCCCAGCGCGCCGGCACCCTGTACCGTAACTTCCAGGGGTACTCGACCCATGCCGACTGCGATCTGATCGGTATTGGCGTAACCTCGATCGGCAAGATCGACAACACCTACGGGCAGAACCGCCGTGAACTCGAGGAGTACTATGCCGATATCGACGCCGGGCGCCTGCCGGTGTTCCGTGGCATCGAACTCAGTCGTGACGATCTTATCCGGCGTGATGTCATCACCCAGCTGATTTGCCATTTCGAACTCGATATGGCGGCCATGGCGGCCAAGTGGGGTATTGAGTTTGCCGACTATTTCGCCGAGAGCCTGGCGAAGCTGCGCGGCATGGAAGACGATGGCCTGGTGTCGGTGGACGCCAGCCACATTCGCATTCTGGCGCGCGGTCGTCTGCTGGTGCGCAATATCTGCATGGCCTTCGACGCCTATCTGGCCACCAAGACCGGGCCTGTGGGCTTCTCGAAGGTCATCTGACGGCCGGCTGGCTCGGGTGTTGCCTCATCAAGGGCTTGGAGAGGCTAAAATCCAAGCGTTATACTGAGCGACTTTTGATGATGCGGGCCCTGGGCCCGCATTCGTGTTTTTTCAACCAAACGCGGACCCGCTTTAGTGGTTCCGGCGGGAGTGATGTCAATGCAGGTTACGGTGGAAGCGGGCGAGGGACTGGAGCGACGGATGACCGTTGAGCTGCCAGCCGATGAGATCAGCAGTGCAGTCGATCAGCGCTTGCAGCAGTTTGCGCGCAGCGCCCGCTTGCCTGGATTCCGTCCCGGCAAGGTGCCGATGAAGCTGCTGCGTCAGCGCTATAACGAGCAGCTGCACGAGGAGGTGTTGAGCGACTTCTTGCGCTCCTCTTTCTCCGAGGTGCTCGAGCGCGAGTCGCTGCGTCCTGCGGGCACGCCAAACATCGATTTCGAGATTGACATTCCGGGGCAGCGCTTTGCCTATATCGCCAGTTTCGATGTGATGCCCGAGATTACGCTGGCCTCGCTGGAAGGCCGCGAGGTCAAGCGCCCGGTCGCCGAGGTCACGGAGGCCGATGTCGATGAGATGCTGGAGGTGTTGCGCAATCAGCACAAGCGCTGGGAGCCGACCGAACGCGCCTGCCAGATGGATGATCAGGTCACCGTCAGCTTCACTGTCAGCATTGATGGCGAACCCTTCCCGCAGGGGGCGGCGAGCGACATGGAGCTGGTGCTCGGCGAGGAGCGCATGATGCCCGCCTTCGAGGAGGCCTTGGTGGGTGCCAGCGCGGGCGAGCAGCGCGGCGTTGATGTGCTCTATCCCGAGGATCACCACGCGGCGCAATTCGCGGGTAAGACGCTGCACTTCGATGTCACGCTTGGTTCGGTCTCCGAACCGGTGCTGCCCGAATTGAACGAAGACTTCGCGCGTCAGCTCGGCATTGCCGACGGCGGCATCGAGGCCCTGCGCGCCGATGTGCGGGCCAACATGGAGCGCGAGTTGAAACAGCGTCTCGAAGCCCGCACCAAGGACGCTGTGATGGAGGTGCTGCTGGAGGCCAATCCGCTGGATCTGCCGCGCGCCCTCATTGAGCAAGAGATTGCCTCCATGAAGCACGACCTGGAGCAGAAGCTGCGCGGCCAGAGCATGCCCGGGCTGCCCGATAGTCTCTTCGAGCCAGGCGCGCGCCGCCGCGTGGCGCTGGGTCTCTTGGTGGGTGAATTCATTCGTCAGCATGAGCTGAGGGTTGATCAGGAGCGTCTTGAGCAGCTGCTTCAGGATCTGGCGGCGAGTTATGAAGATCCGAGCGAGGTGATCGACTATTACAAGTCCGATCGCAGCCGCCTCTCAGCCCTGGAGTCTGTGGTGCTGGAGGCGCAGGTTGTCGATCAGCTGCTCGAACAGCTCAGGGTCGAGGACGAGGTCTTGAGCTTCAAGCAGGCCACGCAAAGGCATGAGTTCAACGACGCCGACGACGATGACGAGCGCGAGGACGAGGCGGCGACTGACTGATGCGTCACTTTGCCCGGCCGCCCGCGCGGTCGGGATGCTGTATCCAATGAGAAATCGAGGCAATTGTCATCCATGAGCAATCCATTGAGCCGCAGCGACTGGCAGCCCACCGGGCTTGGCCTGGTGCCGATCGTCGTCGAACAGACCGCTCGTGGCGAGCGCTCCTTCGATATCTACTCGCGGCTTCTCAAAGAGCGGGTGATCTTTCTGGTCGGCCCGGTCGAGGACCATATGGCCAACCTGGTGGTCGCTCAGCTGCTTTTTCTTGAGTCGGAGAATCCTGACAAGGATATCCATCTCTATATCAATTCGCCCGGCGGATCGGTCACGGCGGGGCTTGCAATCTACGACACCATGCGCTTCATCCGTCCTGATGTGAGCACCATGTGCGTCGGTCAGGCCGCAAGCATGGGCGCCCTGCTGCTCGCAGGCGGTGCGGCGGGCAAACGCTTCTGCCTGCCCCATTCGCGCATGATGATCCATCAGCCGCTGGGCGGTTTTCAGGGGCAGGCGAGCGATATCGAGATCCATGCCCGCGAAATTCTCTACATCCGCGAGCGGCTCAATCATATCCTGGCCGAACATACCGGGCAGCCGCTCGAGAAGATTGCCGAGGATACCGAGCGTGATCGCTTCATGAGCGGTGAAGAGGCCTGCAACTACGGGCTGATCGACTGCGTGATTACCAAGCGTGATATTCCAGACGAGAAGTCGTGACCGCGCGCCGGCCACTCTGGTCGGCCCTTCTCGCCTGCTTCAAAAAGACTTGCCCTTTATCACGAAAATGTGACATCGGGCAAGCACCTCGTCTTGCCATAAAACCGTAAACCGTTATGATTGAAATCGCCTCGATAGGGATTGCCGGATCCCCATCCCCAACCGACCCCCCGGAGACTGACTCCCGATGAGTGGAAACAATCACGGCAAGAGCGACGAAGGCAAGCTGCTCTATTGCTCCTTCTGTGGCAAGAGCCAGCACGAGGTCCGCAAGCTGATCGCGGGTCCATCGGTCTTCATCTGCGACGAGTGCGTTGAGCTGTGCAACGACATCATCCGCGAGGAGATGCAGGAAAGCGCCGGGGAGGCGACCAGCAATCTGCCCAAGCCGCGTGAAATCAAGGCGCGACTCGATGAGTTCGTCATCGGTCAGGACTTCGCCAAGAAGGTGCTCTCGGTCGCAGTCTACAACCATTACAAACGGCTCGAAGTCGCCGAGGCCAAGGAAGACATCGAAATCTCCAAGAGCAACATCCTGCTCATCGGCCCCACCGGCTCGGGCAAGACCCTGCTTGCCGAGACGCTCGCGCGCCTGCTCAACGTGCCCTTCACCATTGCCGACGCCACCACGCTCACCGAGGCGGGCTATGTCGGCGAGGATGTCGAGAACATCATCCAGAAGCTCCTGCAGAAGTGCGACTACGACGTCGAGAAGGCGCAGACCGGCATCGTCTACATC
>JAFGTZ010000039.1 GCA_016938795.1 Chromatiaceae bacterium
ACCGTGCTGCTCAAGCTCTATGATGCGCGCGGCTTTGTGTTTTTTACCAACTATCACAGCCGCAAGGCGCGCGAGATGGATGCCAATGCGCGCGTGGCGCTGCTCTTTCCCTGGGTGGGCTTGGCGCGTCAGGTGCAGATCATCGGGCGCGCCGAGCGCATCGGCACCGCCGAGTCGCTGCGCTATTTCGCCACCCGCGCGCGCGGCAGCCAGATTGGCGCCTGGGCCTCGCCCCAGAGTCAGGTGATTCGCTCGCGCGCCCTGCTGGAGGCCAAGGTGGCCGAGATGGCGCAGCGCTTTCGCGCCGGCGAGGTGCCCCTGCCCGATTTCTGGGGCGGCTACCGGGTGGTGCCCGAGACCATCGAATTCTGGCAGGGACGCGAGAGTCGGCTGCATGATCGTTTTGTCTACCGACGCGCCCCCGAGGGCTGGAGCATCGAGCGTCTGGCGCCCTGAACCCCTCCCTGAGGGCTTGATGACGGCCTCCCGACCGTCGAACCCAGCCCTCAGCCAAAATCTATGTGTGATGGGTATAATCATCCAGCCACCGATTCACCGACCAAGCGGCCCGTGCTGGCCCGAGACTGCCTTTCATGTCCGAACACGCCCAGACTCATCGTATCGGCCCTATCCAGCTGGCCTCCGGGATCGCTCCTCACCATGGCTGGAGCTTTCTGGTCGCGGCCTTTTTTTCGATCGGGCTCATGGTCTTCATGTCCATCGGCCAGACCTACATCCTCAATGAGCACCTCGGCATTCCCGAGTCCTCGCAGGGGGCCATCAGCGGTCAGCTGGTCTTTCTCACCGAGATTGTGACCCTGTTGCTCTTTCTGCCCGCCGGGGTGCTCATGGATCGTATCGGGCGGCGCGGGGTCTATGCGGCGGGCTTTTTGCTGCTCGCGCTCACCTATCTGCTCTATCCCTTCGCCACCTCGGTCGAGATGCTCTATGGCTATCGGCTCATCTACGCGCTCGGCGTGGTGGCCGTGGCGGGGGGCTTGTCTACGGTGCTCGCCGACTATCCGTCCGAGCGCTCGCGCGGCAAGCTGGTCGCGCTGGTGGGGGTGCTGAGCGGGCTGGGGGTGGTCATCATCAGTCAGGGATTGGGCAGCCTGCCCAAGGCCTTTACCAACGCCGGATTCGATGGGGTTGCGGCTGGCCGATTCACCCATTTCATCATCGCCGGGCTGTCGGTGGCGGTGGCGGCGCTGGTGTTTCTGGGTCTCAAGGGCGGGGTACCGAGCCGTCACGAGGAGCGACCAAGCGTGCGCGAGCTATTCGTGGGCGGCTTTGCCCAGGCGCGTAATCCGCGCATCCTGCTCGCCTATGCCTCGGCCTTCATCGCGCGTGGCGATCAGGCGGTGAACGCCACCTTCATCATTCTCTGGGGTACGCTCGCGGGCAAGGCGACAGGCATGGATCCGGCGGCGGCGGTACTCTCGGGCACCATGATCTTCGTCATCACCCAGATCTCGGCGCTCCTCTGGGCGCCCCTGCTCGGGCCGCTGCTCGATCGCATTGACCGGGTGAGCGCCATGGCGCTCTGCATGGGGCTGGCCGCGCTCGGCAATCTGGCTCCGCTGTTGCTGGATGATCCGCTCGCGCGCATCGGCATCCTGTTCTTCATTCTGCTCGGTATCGGACAGATCAGCGTCTTTCTCGCCGGGCAGTCGCTCATT
The DNA here is from genome assembly GCA_016938795.1 of Chromatiaceae bacterium. Lineage (GTDB taxonomy): Bacteria > Pseudomonadota > Gammaproteobacteria > Chromatiales > Chromatiaceae > Marichromatium. Next base: position 1,680 of record JAFGTZ010000039.1, read on the forward strand.
GGCCAAGAGGCGCCCACCGCACAGCGCGGCGCGGTGCTCGGCGCCTTCAATGTGGCCGGCGCTATCGGCATTTTGCTCATCACCCTGGCGGGCGGCTATCTCTTCGACCGCATCGACCCGCGCGCGCCCTTCGTGGTGGTGGGCATCATTAACCTGCTGCTGCTCGGCGCCAGTCTCTTTGTGCGCTGGCGCTATTCGGGCGGGCAGGAGCGCGCGGCGGATGGCGCAAGCGGCTAGCGGGATGGCGGATCAGTCCTTGCTGAACTGAATCTCCAGGCGTAGCGCGAGGGTGGGTTCCACCCCGTAGTCCTCGCGCTCGTGCCAGGATAGCCCCGGCTCCACCTCGTAGAAGAGCCAGGAGCGCAGGAAGTTGCGCCGGTAGAGAAACTTCAACCAGCCCTCGCTGATGCGCCTGTCGGCGGCGGTTTCACCCCGCACGCCGGCGCGTAGATTGATGGCGGTCTTGTCGTTCAGGCGTCGCGCCCACTTTGCCTGACTTGACCACTCCATGCCCTGTTGGTCTTCCTGAACGTTTCCAAAAAGGGTATAGCGCCACAGTGTATCGGCATCGGAGAGCCATTCGTAGTCGAGCAGGCTGCTTGCCCCCGCGCCATCTTCTGATTTCCAGTAGAGCGTGCTGGTGAAGTGCGAGGCGGCGCGCACACTCCAGGATTGGGTGTAGCGATGACGGGCGAAAAGTGCGAACTCAGGCGACAGACCGCCCGAGAGACCACCGCCGGCTGAGAAACGGCTGTTGGGTCGATCACGAAAGAGGTAGCGCAGCCCAAGTCCTTGGTCGCTGTCGCTAAGCGCCTCGCGCTCGCTGCCGGCCAGTTCGCGCCCGGTCAGGGCATCGTCGGCATCGCTGGTCACCAGCAGGCGCAGACGGCGATCAAGGCGCGGCAGATCCACGCCGCCGCGAAATCGTACGCCCTGATCGCTTTCGTCCTCGACACCGGAGGCAAAGCCCTCAACAATGACATTGAGGTAGGCGCTGGCATGGGTTTCGGTGTCCAGGCGCGGATCGCCAAAGAAGCCATCAAACCAGATGGCCGCACGCTGGAGTTGCTCGGTCACATAGTGATGCCCCTCGTCGAACCAGGGCCTGTCCGCCTCGGCGCCCTGAACCGAAGTCCAGCCGAGCGCCATCAGAAGGGCGAGTAGATAGCGGGAGATGCGTTCGGCGATCATGGGCTGAAGTTCCGTGTTCAAGGCATTTGGCGAGTCGTTTCGACCTCGATGCAAGCTCCTTGAAGTATAGGGAAGTCTCGCAGGCTGTATATCCAGAGGATCATCATGTCAGGTCTTTTTCGCGTCGCATCTATGGCTCCCGAGTCGATTGGCATCCCTGGCGCGCTCTGTCTCTGTCTGGTGCTGAGTCTTTTGCCGATCAGCAACGGACTTGAGGCCGATGAGGTGCAGGATGCGAACGCGCCCTGGCGCGAGCAGATCTCTCCGTTGGTGGTGCGCCCTCATGCTGAGCCTGAGCCGCTTGGGCTCTACTATGAGGTGAGTTGGAGCCAACTCATGCAGGCCGGCACCATCCGGATCAACATCGAGCCGCGCGGAGATGACTGGATCGAGGCGAGCGCCAAGGCGCGCAGCATGGGGGCCGCGCGTCTGCTCTGGCCTTACGAGAGCCACACAGAGGCGCGTATCGCCGCGCGCACGCTCTATCCCGTGCGCCTGGAGCATGTGCAGACCGAGCATGGTGAGCAGACCGCCTATCGGGTGCGCTATGGCGCGGGCGCCGTGACGCTCGAATCCACAACCCAAACGCGCGACGGCGAAGAGACAGAGCGCGACACGCGCCCCCTGCCTGTCGAGCAGATTCGCGACATCCTCTCGACGTTGCTCTTTCTGCGCCAGAGCGAGCTGAACGCCGGGCAGCGCATCAGGCTGGTGGTGCAGCCGCTGGAGAGTCTCTTTCTGGTGTCCTTCAAGGTCATTGGCCCTGAGTCGCGCGAGGTTCTGGGCAAGACCTGGAAGACCATCCGGCTGGAGATGAGCCTGCGCGGCATCGGGGAGGATTTCGCGCCGGTTGATGACAATAAGCTGCGCGGCGCGACCTTTTGGCTAAGCGATGATGCCCATCAGGTGCCGGTCGAGATTCAGGCCGATCTCTTTATCGGCTATGTGTCCATGCGGCTCGCTGGGCTGGATGTGCCCTGAAGTGCGCCTGCCGGGGAGTCAGGCAGGATTGAGATCGTCGAATTCGGCGAGCGTGCGCAGGGCGGCGCGGTCGAGCACCCGGATCCGCTGGCCGCTGACGGCGATGACCCGCTGCTCGGTGAGGCGGCGGGTAATACGCGACCAGGTTTCGGGCTTGATGGTCAGGCGCGAGGCGAGGGTGGATTTAGGCCAGGCAAGCTGGAGTTCATCGTGCTCCGGCGGCAGTTCGTGGAGCAGCCAGCGCGCAAAGCGCACGCTCGCCGAGTGCAGCGCCAGGCTATCAATCTCGGCGATGAGTGCATGCAGTCGCTGGCTCAGGCTCCCGAGCAGGGCAAAGCAGGTGTCGGGCGAGTCGCGCAGCATGGCGGCAAAGTCGGTGGCGTCGATGGCGAGCAGCTCGCTCGGACTCAAGGCCGCCGCGCACACCGGATAGCGGTCGGTGCCCATGAACATCAGCGCCTCGGCAAAGGTTTGGCCGGGGCCGATCAGTTCGATGATCTTCTCTTCGCCCTCGGTCGAGAGCCGAAAGAGTCGAATCTGTCCCTGCTGTACAAAAAAGAACCGTTCAGCGGGATCGTCCTGCGAGAAAAGCCATTGTCCGCTCTCCAGATGCAGGCTGTGCGCACGCGCACACAAGCGCGCGAGTTGCTCATCGGAGAGTTGCGCAAGCAGCGGAGCTGTACGCAGCGCGTCCTTGAGTGGCATGGGGGGATCCTCGCGGGTGAGGGATACGCACAAGGCACCCGAGTCATGCACGGGGCGCCGCCGCATTCGGCAGCGACAAAAAACCGGCGATGGGGCCGGTTTTCTGTACGACTTCAGGGAATTGGTCGGGGTGACTGGATTCGAACCAGCGACTTCTGCCTCCCGAAGACAGCGCTCTACCAAGCTGAGCTACACCCCGGAAATCGTTAGTACGAGCGGCTGACGGAAGAGTCGGCCAGCGTCGCAAGCGCCTCGGTAGCGGGAGACGAGGGGAGCTGCCTGAGCGCATCCCGGGCCAGACCCGCGTGTTCCTTAGCAAGCGCGCTAGTATAGTCGATGGCGTCGGTGGCGGCAATCACTTCGATGACCGCGTCGATGCGCTCGCGTCCGCCCTCGGCAATCGCCTCCCGCAACAGGCTGCGCTGGGCTTGGCTGCCGACCTGCATGGCGCGGATGATCGGCAGGGTTGGCTTGCCCTCATCGAGATCGTCGCCCACATTCTTGCCGAGTTCGGCATTGGTGCTGCTGTAGTCAAGCGCATCGTCAATGAGCTGGAAGGCGATGCCGAGATGCAGGCCGTAGCGTGCGGCGGCATCCTCAACCTCGGGGCTTGTCTCGGCGAGGATGGCGCCGAGCCGGGTGCCGGCCTCGAAGAGGGTTGCGGTCTTGCGGCTGATGACTTCCATGTAGCGCGCCTCGTCGGTGTCCGGGTCGCGTTCGTTGAGGAGTTGCAGCACCTCGCCTTCGGCGATGCGGTTGGTGGCGTGGGCGAGCACCTCCATCACCCGCATGCTGCCGACATCCACCATCATCTCGAAGGAGCGCGAGTAGAGGAAATCGCCCACCAGCACGCTGGCGTCGTTGCCCCAGACCTCGTTGGCGGTCTCGCGGTTGCGGCGCAGCTTGGAGCCATCGACCACGTCGTCATGAAGCAGGGTGGAGGTGTGAATGAACTCGACGATGGCGGCCAGATCGACGTGACGCTCGCCTTGGTAGCCACAGGCGCGCGCCGCGAGCAGCACCGAGAGCGGGCGCAGACGTTTGCCGCCACTGTTGACGATGTAGTGACCGATCTGGTTGATCAGCACTACATCTGATTGGAGTCGGCGCAGGATGAGCGCATCCACCGCCTTGATGTCGTCGGCGACGGGCTGTCGAATGGTGGAGAGGTCCATGCGTGTGCGGAGTCTGTCGATCGGGAGTTTATCGTTTCAATGTCTTGGGGGACACCGGGTGCTGTGTGATCGCCAAGGGTGCTGGCGGCGATTCCGAATGGCGACTGGTGTGATGAAACTTTCAGAGTTCCAATGCGCCAGCCGGGTTCCAATGCCTAGCGACGGAAGCCTTCAGTCGCGCCAGCCTTGTCACGGGGCATGTCGCCAGCGTGCCTGCTCGCCTGTGCCTCGACCCACGAAGACCGACCAGCAAACTAAGGATTTAAGAATGTCCAGTATAGCGGGGTCAGGCGAATCGCCACAAGAGCGGCCAGCGGGCGAGGCGGGGCGTGCGTGCGCAACGCCTTAAAATATCTTGACGAAATATCTTTTTATGGATTAGGATCCCGCTTCTTTCTCTCCGGCGCGGTGCGTCGGCCATTTCCGAATTTCTGGGGATCTGCTGAGATGTACGCGGTCATTCAAACCGGTGGCAAACAGTACCGGGTTTCCGAGGGCGATGTCCTGAGGGTCGAAAAGCTCGCCGCCGAGGAAGGCTCAACGGTCGATTTCGATGTGCTCATGGTCGCCGATGGCGACAACGTCAAGGTCGGTCAGCCTCTCGTCGCGGGCGGCAAGGTCAGCGCTACCGTGGAATCGCACGGGCGTGGCGATAAGGTCAAGATCATCAAGTTCCGTCGTCGCAAGCACCACATGAAGCGTCAGGGCCATCGTCAGTCCTACACGGCGCTCAAGATCACGGGCATCACGGCTGGCTGAGCCGGACGGAATCGAGCGGAGGTTTAAGCACCCATGGCACACAAAAAAGCAGGCGGCAGTTCCCGCAACGGTCGCGATTCGGAATCCAAGCGGCTTGGCGTCAAGATCTTCGGCGGTCAGGTTGTCACCGC
>JAFGTZ010000282.1 GCA_016938795.1 Chromatiaceae bacterium
CACGAAATCGAGCAGGTCGCCGAGGCGCAGATCGGTGATATAGCGTCCATCGACCATGAGCAGATCGTGAAAGCCGATGCTGCGACCGACGGCCTTTTCGATGCCGACGAAGAGGTCGATGAATTCGACCGAGGTGAGGTCGAGATCGGCGATCAGTCGGGTGTCGTCGTCAAGGCGCTGCTCCCATCCATCAAAATCCCAATCGGGAACCAGGTCGGCAAGCAGGGGAAGCAGTCGAGCATGAAGCTCATCGCGATCGATTGGGGGCATGTTCTGATGGAATGGGTGTATCTTGCGGTCAATGGAGCCGTGAAAGACGCCAGGGTTCGAGAGGCTCAGGCGCGCATGGTGTTGGATATATGGCCCGATTATGGTCGGGAGACGCTATGCAGTCTGGATCGAGCCGGCTCTGGATCCTGTTGGATTCGAGGCGCTGTCACCCTGCAGCATTGGTTACTCTACCCGACTGACATGACGGGGTTCGTCCGATGCAGCCTTGGCCGCTATGATGCCAAGGCATGTTACCAGAAGAACACCCCGCTGACGCCTGTGCTTGCTCAGGGAACAGCATGTCGCGACGGGCCGCCGAACCCAATGAGCCAGGGGCGCGCGGCTTGTCGTGTGACTTCCTAATTCAGGCTGCATTATGCCATCCAGGTCTCCCATCATTCTGCTCGCATCGCCGCACGCCCATCTCTCACGCCTGGCCCTGATGCTTGGCCGGCATCCGGCGTTCTACGCGCCCGGTGAGCTCAATCTCCTGGCGGCGCCGCGCCTGGTCGATGTCTTCGACCGGCTGCCGGGAGCACGCACCCATGGCCTGCTGCGCACGCTCGCGCAGCTTCATGCGGGGGAGCAGACGCTCGAATCCATCGAGATGGCGCGACGCTGGATTTTCCGGCGCGCGCTGCATGACACGAGTGATGTGTATCGCGAGCTGTGCGCCCGGGTGGCGCCCCGGCGCCTCATCGATGCGAGCAGTCTCTACACCGATCCGGGTCAGGAAGAGAGCCTGGCGCGTCTGCGCGCGACCTGGCCCGAGGCGGATTATCTGCATCTGGTGCGTCATCCGCTGACCCAGGGGCAGGCCTGGCTGCGCGATCCCCTGGCCCTGGCGCAGCTCCATCAGCTCGGCTCGCTCGATCGCGCGATGCCAGGCCCGCTGCCCGATCCGCAAATCGACTGGGCGCGGCGTCAGCGTGCCATTCTGGAGTTTCTGCGTGACATCGCGCCCGAGCACCAGCATCAGGTGCGCGGCGAGGAGCTGTTCCTGGAGCCGCGCCTGGTGCTGGCGCGCATCTGCGCCTGGCTGGCACTCGACTGGAGCGAGACGCTTCTGGAGGCCATGCTCCACCCCGAGTGCTCGCCCTACGCCTGTCCCGGTCCCTATGGGGCAGAAGGCGGCCTGGATGCCGAGGTCATCGCCTGCCCGGGCGCCATGCCTGTCGATCAGTCGCCCCTGTCGCTCGATCAGCCGCCGCCCTGGCGTCCGGATGGACGCGGTTTTAAAACCGAGGTGCTGGATCTGGCGCATGCACTGGGTTACGCCTAGCACGGCGCGCTAGGGAAACCAGGACCAGAGTTCGATGGCGGCAAAGCGCGCCAGCGGGCGGCTGAGCTGAATATAGAGCGGTTTGTGGCCGCTCTCGATCTTGCCATAGCCGGTCATGCCGGGCCTGAGCAGGGCGCCCTCGGCATCAAGCAGCTCAACCAGCACCTTGAAGCTTTGTCCAAAGGCGGTGGCGCTGCCGGTGGGCTCAATGGCCGCCACCCGACCGGGAAAGGGCTGTTCGGCATGGGCGAGGAGGCGGATCTCGGCCGCTGCGCCCACCTTGAGCGCCGCCACCTCGGACTCGGGCAGCACCATTTCAACCAGCGGGCGGCGTTTGGCCTGGGCGGTGGCAAAGGTGGTGCCCTCAGTCAGATAGAGTCCCACCTTCTGGTTGAGATAGGCATCGACCAGATAGCCGCTGAAGGGCATGCGCAGCCGTGTGCCGCTCAGGCGCGCTTCGCTGTGTTCCAGGCTTTGGCGCAGACGGCGCAGCGCCGCCTCGGCCTCGGCGACCTCCTGGCGCGCCATCTCGATTTCCTCGGCGGTGGAGCCATTGAGCAGGAGCTGGAGTTGTGCCTCGGCCTCGGCGAGCGCCTTGTTCTGGATGACCACCTGGGTTTGCTGTTCGAGGATGCGCAGGCGGTCAACCGCCGCCTGTTTC
>JAFGTZ010000040.1 GCA_016938795.1 Chromatiaceae bacterium
CAAGCCTCCAGGGATGGATTCACGGCGGCCCCCGTGGCCATCACCCAGCCCGGAACCTGTAAGGAAAACCGAAAAACTGATGTGCGATGGTTATACCGCCGATCAGCTCTCGGCGATCAGCTCAACCCGCCCCTGCTCATCAACCGCTTCCAGGCGCACCGTAAAGCCCCAGAGTCGGCGGATATGACGCAAGAGTTCCTCGGTGGAATCGCCAAGCGGTCGGCGATTGTGTCTGAAGTGACGCAGGGTCAGCGAGCGATCACCGCGTCGATCAACCTTATAGACCTGAATATTCGGCTCGCGCGTGCCCAGATTGTATTGCTCGGCCAGGGCGGCGCGCAGCGCGCGATAACCGGACTCCTCGTGAATAGCCGTGACCTCAAGCTGTTCATCGCGATCATCGTCGCGAATGGCAAAAAGACGGAACTCACGCATCAGCTTCGGCGAGAGATATTGCGCGATGAAACTCTCGTCCTTGAAATTGCGCATGGCGAAATCGAGCACCTTGAGCCAGTCGCCTCCCGCAATGTCGGGAAACCAATGGCGATCCTCATCGGTCGGCGCCTCGCAGATGCGCCGGATATCGCGCATCATAGCAAAGCCCAGGGCGTAGGGATTGATGCCGCTGTAATAGGGCGCATCGAATGTCGGCTGAAAAATGACGCCGGTGTGGGATTGCAGAAACTCCATCATGAAGCCGTCGTTGACGAGTCCATTCTCATACAGATGATTCATGAGGGTGTAATGCCAGAAGGTCGCCCAACCTTCATTCATGACCTGCGTCTGGCGTTGCGGATAGAAATACTGGGCAATCTTGCGCACGATCCGCACGATTTCGCGCTGCCAGGGTTCGAGCAGCGGGGCATTCTTCTCGATGAAATAGAGCAGGTTTTCCTGCGGCTCCTCGGGCCAGCGCGCTTCGTGCGCCTGCTCTTCGGGGCTGAGACTAAGCGGCAGGGTGCGCCAAAGATCGTTCACCTGCGATTGCAGATAGGCCGCGCGCTCTTCTTGGCGGCGTTGCTCCTCGGCCATGCTCAGGGGCGCGGGGCGCTTGTAGCGATCCACGCCATGATTCATGAGCGCATGACAGGAATCAAGCAACAATTCCACCGCCTCCTGGCCATGGCGCTCCTCGCACTCGGCGATGTAGCGGCGCGCAAAGACCAGATAATCAATGATGGCGTCGGCGCTGGTCCAGGTGCGAAAGAGATAGTTCCCCTTGAAAAAGCTGTTGTGCCCATAGCTGGCATGGGCGATGACTAGCGCCTGCATCGGCAGGCTGTTCTCCTCCATGAGATAGGCGATGCAGGGATCGGAATTGATGACAATCTCGTAGGCCAATCCCATCTGACCACGGCGATAGGTCTGCTCAGTGGCCACGAACTGCTTGCCGAAAGACCAGTGCTGATAGTTGATCGGCAGCCCCACCGAGGAATAGGCGTCGATCATCTGCTCGGAGCTGATCACCTCGATCTGGTTGGCATAGGTATCAAGCCCGTAGACCTCATGGGCGATGCGACCAATCTCGTGGTCAAAGCGTTCAAGCAGCGGAAAGGACCATTCGCTGGTCTCGGTAATGAGGGCGCGACTCATGACACCTCCTGCCGCTTGAACAGCTCGCGAAACACCGGATAGATATCCTCCGCCCCGGCAATTTCCTGCATGGCAAAGTGCGTGCTTGCCTCCTGCACCTCGCGATAGGCATACCAAAGGCTTTGATGCTGACGCGGCGTGATTTCGATATAGGCGTAATAACGCATCAGCGGCAGCAGGCGCTCGATGAGCAGATCGCGGCAGATCACTGAATCGGAATCCCAGTTATCGCCATCGGATGCCTGCGCAGCATAGACATTCCAGATTGCCGGATCATAGCGTTCGCGCACGATTTCATCGGCCAGTTCGAGCGCGCTCGACACCACGGTTCCGCCCGTCTCGCGCGAATAGAAGAATTCCTCCTCATCCACCTCCTGAGCAATGGTATGATGCCGGATGAAGACCAGATCGATCTGGTCGTAATTGCGCTGCAAAAAGAGATAGAGCAGGATGAAGAAACGCTTGGCTAGATTCTTGCGCGCCTGATCCATAGAGCCCGAGACATCCATGATGCAGAGCATCACCGCCTTGCTCGTGGGTTCGGGCAGACGCGTGAAACTCTGATAGCGCAGATCGAAGGTGTCGATGAACGGCAGGGCCGCTAGACGGGTGCGCAGCCGGTCAATCTCCTCGCGACCTTCGCGGATGCGCGCATCCTCATCCGATGCGCCCTCGGCCAGCAGCGCCTCAATCTCATCCTCCAGCTCGCGAATGCGCGCGCGTGCCGAGGCGCCTAGCGCGGTGCGGCGCGCGATGGCGCCCTTGAGCGAGCGCACCACGTCGATGTTGGATGGCGACCCCTCGGTGCTATAGCCGGCGCGCACCGTCTTGAATTCGGTGGCGCCCATCAGCTGGTTGCGCACCAGATTGGGCAGCGCCAGATCCTCGAAGAGCAGATCCATGAATTCCTCGCGCGAGAGCTCGAAGACAAAATCGTCCTCGCCCCGCCCACCCTTGCCGGCGCGCCCCTGGCCGCTCCCCTGCCCGCCGCCCTCGGGACGACGCAGCCGGTCGCCCGCCAGAAAGTCGGTATTACCGGGATGCACCAGCTCGCGCGTACCGCCCGGGCCATGCTGGAACACCGGCTCGGCAATGTCGCGCGCGGGAATGCCGACGCGCTCACCCGAATCGACATTGGTGATGCTGCGCTGATTCACCGCCTCGGCCACCGAACGCTTGAGCTGATCCTTATAGCGTCGGATGAAGCGCTGACGGTTGACAGCGCTCTTGTGTTTGCCGTTCAGCCGCCGGTCGATAAAGTGTGACATAGACACCGCCTTGACTCGCCTGGCCCACCGCCGCATCCCGGCGATGCGCGCAAGGACGCCCATCGCCCGAATCGGCCCTTTGCGTCATTCGCACAGCGCTACTGCGACTTGCGCACGCGCAGATACCACTCCGAGAGCAGACGCACCTGTTTGGGCGTATAGCCCTTGTCGGTCATGCGATCAACGAATTGATCATGCTTCTTCTGTTCATCGACCGACGCCTTGGCGTTGAAGGAAATGACCGGCAGCAACTCCTCGGTGTTCGAAAACATCTTTTTCTCGATCACCTGACGCAGCTTCTCATAGCTGGTCCATTTAGGATTGGCGCCGCCGTGATTGGCACGCGCACGCAGCACGAAGTTCACGATCTCGTTGCGGAAGTCCTTGGGGTTGGAAATACCCGCTGGCTTCTCGATCTTTTCGAGTTCCTCGTTCAGGGTTCCGCGATCCATCATCTCGCCGGTATCCGGGTCGCGGTATTCCTGATCCTGAATCCAGTAATCCGCGTAGGTCACATAGCGGTCGAAGATGTTCTGCCCATACTCGGCATAGGACTCCAGATAGGCTGTCTGCAACTCCTTGCCGATGAACTCGGCATAGCGCGGCGCCAGATATTGCTTGAGAAAGCCGAGATAACGCTCCTGGGTCTCGGGCGGCAGCTGTTCGCGCGCGATCTGGCGTTCGAGCACATAGAGCAGATGCACCGGATTGGCCGCCACCTCGCTGTGATCGAAGTTGAACACCTGCGAAAGAATCTTGAAGGCAAAGCGGGTGGAGATACCACTCATGCCCTCATCGACCCCGGCATAGTCGCGATATTCCTGCACCGACTTGGCCTTGGGATCGGTGTCTTTGAGGTTCTCGCCGTTATAGACCCGCATCTTGGAATAGATGCTCGAATTCTCGGGCTCCTTCAGACGGGTCAGCACCGAGAATTTCGCCAGCATCTCCAGGGTGCCGGGCGCGCAGGGCGACTCGGAGAGTGAGCTGTTCTTGAGCAGCTTGGCGTAGATGCGCACCTCTTCATCGACACGCAAACAATAGGGCACCTTGACGATATAGACGCGGTCGAGAAAGGCCTCGTTGTTCTTGTTGTTGCGGAAGCTCTGCCATTCAGATTCGTTTGAATGCGCCAGAATGATGCCCTGGAAGGGCAGCGCCGAGAGCCCCTCGGTGCCGTTGTAATTGCCTTCCTGGGTGGCCGTAAGCAGGGGATGCAGCACCTTGATGGGCGCCTTGAACATCTCCACGAATTCCATCAGGCCCTGATTGGCGCGGCACAGGGCGCCGGAATAGCTGTAGGCATCGGCATCATGCTGGGCGAAGCGTTCGAGCTGGCGGATATCGACCTTGCCGACCAAGGACGAAATATCCTGATTGTTCTCGTCGCCCGGCTCGGTCTTGGCAATGGCCACCTGTTCCAGCACCGAAGGATAGAGCTTCACCACCCGGAAGCGGGTGATATCGCCGCGAAACTCCTGAAGCCGCTTCACCGCCCAGGGCGACATGACCGAGCGCAGATAGCGCTGCGGGATGCCATAGTCCTCTTCGAGAATGGGACCGTCCTCCTCGGGCGAGAAGAGCCCGAGCGGGGACTCGAACACGGGCGATCCCTCGATGGCATAAAAAGGCACCTGCTCCATCAATTCCTTGAGCTTCTCGGCCAACGAGGACTTGCCGCCGCCCACGGGGCCGAGCAGATAGAGAATCTGTTTTTTCTCCTCCAGACCCTGGGCGGCGTGGCGCAGATAGGACACCAGCTGCTCAATCGACTCCTCCATGCCGTAGAAATCGGCAAAGGCGGGATAGCGCTTGATGACCTTGTTCTGAAAGATGCGGCTGAGGCGCGGATCATCGCGGGTATCAATAAGCTCCGCCTCGCCGATCGCCATCAGGAGCCGCTCGGCGGCGCTGGCATAGGCCGCAGGATCGCGCCGGCAGAGTTGCAGGTACTCATCGAGGCTCATGACTTCCTCGCGGGAAGATTCATAGCGTGCCTGATAGCGCTCGAAGATCGACATAAGCTTAACCTCGCTGACAACCGGTGAAGAGCCGCCTCGCCCCATGGCCATCCGGGGCCCGATGCAGTCGGATGCTCGGGGCGCGCCGCACGAAAGACAAGCCTGCTCGAAATGCGTTAGCAAGATCCGGTCCCTGCTGCCGTGCGCCGCCTCTGGCCCCGGCGGACGGAACCGCAGGATCAGACAGAGGGGGATGCGCGCACAGTCAGGGTGCGCCCAAAGGCGCCATCCGTCTGACGGGAAAGGGTTGGCGCCACGCGGGGCTGCCCTGCGAGAGCGCCCCGCGCAGCCGGCCCGATCCGCCCGACTAGCGGGCGCCTCTCATGTTGAAGAGAAGATTGGGGAGCGGTCCGCGATTCCAACACCACGCCGGATTCGACCGGCGCGGCGGATGATTGTTCAACCGGGTGCGGATGCACCACGAAGACGCAGATAGTGCTCCAGAAGCGAGCGCGTCGAGGCATCGTGCTCGACGCCTGCCTGTGCGGCACGCAGCTCGTCGAGAATGACGCTGGCAAGCTGTTTGCCAAGCTCCACGCCCCACTGGTCAAAGGAGTTCACATCCCAGATCACGCCCTGGGTGAAGATGCGATGCTCGTAGAGCGCGATGAGGGCGCCGAGCGTAAAGGGCGTGAGCCGCTCCATGAGAATGGAGGTAGTGGGCCGGTTGCCCGGAAAGGTACGGTGTGGCGCCAGCGCCTGGGCCTGGGCCTCGTCGAGCCCGGCGGCGCGCATCTCGGCGAGCGCCTCGTCCTGGGTGCGCCCGCGCATCAGCGCCTCGGTCTGAGCGAAGAAATTGGCCATGAGCTTGGTGTGATGATCGCCAAGCGCGTAGTGGCTGCGCGCAGCGCCGATGAAATCGGCTGAAACAAGCTGGGTGCCCTGATGAATGAGCTGATAGAAGGCATGCTGGCCATCGGTGCCGGGCTCGCCCCAGACCACGGGGCCGGTGCCGTAATCGACCGCCTCGCCCGCGCGCGTCACCCGCTTGCCGTTGCTCTCCATGTCGCCCTGCTGAAGATAGGCCGGGAAGAGTCGCAAGAGCTGATCGTAGGGCAGCACCGCGTGGGTGGGCGCGGCGCAGAAATTGGTGTGCCAGATACCGATCAGTCCGAGCAGCACCGGCAGATTTTCCTCCAGCGGCGCGCTGCGGAAATGCTCGTCCATGGCGTGCGCCCCCTCAAGCAGCTCGATAAAGCGCTCGAAGCCCACCGAGAGCGCAATCGGCAGACCGATGGCCGACCAGAGCGAATAGCGCCCGCCCACCCAGTCCCAAAACTCGAACATGTTGACCGTGTCGATGCCGAAGGCCGAGACCCGTTCGGCATTGGTCGAGACCGCCACAAAGTGACGCGCCACAGCGGACGCATCGCCGAGCGCGGCAAGCAGCCAGTCGCGCGCACTGTTGGCGTTGGTCATGGTCTCCTGGGTGGTGAAGGTCTTGGAGGCCACGATGAACAGCGTGGTCTCGGCATCCAGACCGCTCAGGGTCTCGACCAGATGGGTGGCGTCCACATTGGAGACAAAATGCACCCGGGGCAGATCGCCGCCATAGGGCGCGAGCGCCGCGCACACCATCTTGGGCCCCAGATTCGAGCCGCCGATGCCGATATTGACCACATCGCGGATGCGCTTGCCGGTGTAGCCGGTCCACTCGCCCGAGCGCACCCGCGCCACAAAGCGCTCCATGCGCGCGAGCACCGCATTAATCTGCGGCATCACGTCCTCGCCATCGACCAGGATGGGGCGATTGGCGCGATTGCGCAGCGCCACATGCAGCACGGCGCGCCCCTCGGTGCCGTTGATAGGCGCACCGGCGAAGAGGCGCGCGCGCCAGCCGGGCAGATCGGCCGCGCGCGCCAGATCGAGCAGGAGCGCCAGGGTCGCGTCGGTGACCAGGGTCTTCGAGTAATCGACCACCAGCCCCGCCACCTCGCGCGTCATGCGCTCAGCGCGCCCCGGATCGGCGGCGAACCAGTCGCGCATGCGCACCTCCCCCAGGGCCTCGCGATGTTGACGCAGCGCCTGCCACTGCGGGGTCTGACTGATGAGTGACATGACTCTCTCCTCGAAGGCTTGATCGATCAACAGGGACGCCGGGCGGCGCGCGTGACCGGCGCATTGTCCCCGAGGGGCCGCCGCTCCAGCAAGCGGCGGCGCTCAGCCGTCGAGCCCGTTGCGCCAGTCCTGATCCTCGCGATCAAAGAGCCGGCTGGCCTCGGGCGGCCCCCAGGAGCCAGCCGGATAGCTGTGGATGAAGTCGCGCTCGCTCGCCCAGTGCCGCAGCACGGGGTCCACCACCCGCCAGGCCCAGTCCACCTCGTCATAGCGCAGAAAGTGGGTGTGATCGCCGTCGATCACATCGAGCAGCAGCGCCTCATAGGCATCGATCGATTCGGTCGACGCCAGGGTGCAGGTGCTGGCGTCGAGCCGCTCGGTCTGGGTGCGCATCTCCAGCCCCGGCTGTTTCACCTGCAACTCAAGACGCATGCACTCGTTCGGCTGAATGCTCAGCAGCAACCAGTTTGGCTTGAGCCGCTCGATGGCGGTGGACTGAAAGAGCTGCTGGGGCGGATGACGGAAGCGAATGGCGATGAGCGACTGCGAGCGCGCCAGCCGCTTGCCGGTGCGCAGATAGAAGGGCACGCCGCGCCAGCGCCAGTTGTCGATATAGAGCTTGAGCGCGGCATAGGTCTCGGTGGTGCTCTCGTGCGCCACGCCGGGCTCGTCGCGATAGCCGGGCAGCGCCTCGCCTGCGCGCGCGCCCGGCCCGTACTGGGCGCGAAAGGCCTGGGCGTTCACCGCCTCGCGGGGAATGGGGCGGATGGAGCGCAGCACCTTGACCTTCTCATCGCGCAGCGCCTCGGCGTCGAGATTGGCCGGCGGCTCCATGGCCACCAGGGTGAGCATCTGCAGGAGATGGCTTTGAATCATGTCGCGCAGCGCTCCGACCCCATCGTAAAAGCCTGCGCGCTCGCCAATGCCCTGCGCCTCGGCGTGGGAGATCTGCACATGGTCGATATAGTTGCGGTTCCAAAGGGGTTCGAGCAAAAGGTTGGCGAAGCGAAACACCAGGATGTTCTGCACCGTGCTTTTGCCGAGATAGTGATCAATGCGCCAGATCTGTTCCTCATCGAAACAGCGATGCAGACGCCGGTCGAGAATGCGCGCGCTCTCCAGATCGAAACCGAAGGGCTTTTCGACGACCAGACGTGACCAGCCCCGCTCCTCGCGCTGCAAACCAAGGGCGGTCAGCTGCTCGACCACCGCCGGATAGTGGCGCGGGGCCACCGCCAGATAGATCATGAGGTTGGGCGGACAGTTGCTCGAATTGCACAACCGCTCGGACAGGGCGCGATAGCCCTCGGCCTGCTCCAGATCGCCCTCAACGAAGCCAAGACGCCCAAGCAGGCGATCAAGCACAGCCCGGTCGAGACGCTCGCCAAGGCGCTCGACAAGGCCCGCACGCACCTGCTCGCGCCAGTCGTCATCCGACCAGGGGCGGCGTCCGAAGCCCAGGACGCGGGTTGCCGGATGCAGCCGCTCCGCCGCTTCGAGATGATAGAGCGCGGGCAAGAGCTTGAGGACGGCCAGATTGCCGGTCGCCCCAAAAATCAAAAGGGTACAGGGATCGGACATGGCCTCGATGTCTCCGTGAGGTTGAAATGTGCTAACGTGGAGTTCGTCCTGTCATTGCCAAGTCGGTTGCGCCTTTTCGCCCCTGGCAATGTGTCGCATCTCCTTGCACAGTTTAGAGACCCTTCATGGAGCAGTCTGTTTATTCAACGCCCCCACTCGACGCGAATCACGCTGGGCTGCGCGTGCTCGTCGCGAGCAGCGAGGCCCACCCGCTGATCAAAACCGGCGGACTGGCCGACGTGGCCGCCAGCCTGCCCGCCGCGCTGCGCCAGCTTGGCCATGATGCGCGCCTCATCCTGCCGGCCTACCCTTCTGCAACGCGCCAGCTGCGCGAGCCGCGCGTCCACTGCGAGCTGCGCATCCCAGGCTGTCGCGCCAGCGTGCGCCTGCTCGAAGGACTGCACCCCGATCACGAGCTGCCCGTCTATCTGGTCGAGGCGCCGGACTACTTCGGACGCGAGGGCAACCCCTACACCGATCTGAGCGGACGCGACTGGGGCGACAACGCCGAGCGTTTTCTGCTCTTCTCGCGCGCTGTGGCGCTCATCGCCCAGGGCCTGCCCGCCATCGGCTGGCGCCCCGAGGTGCTGCACGCCAACGACTGGCAAACCGGTCTGGCCCCCGCCCTGCTGCACGCACAGCCCGAGCGCCCGGCCATGGTGTTCACCATTCATAACCTGGCCTATCAGGGTCTGTTCGATCGCGCCACCTTCGAGCGCATTGGTCTGCCCGCCGCACTGTGGAACCTCAGCGGCCTTGAGTTCCACCAGCGCATGTCCTTCATCAAGGGCGGCATTGTCTTTGCCGACCGGGTCAACACGGTCAGCCCCACCTATGCCAACGAGGTGCGCTCGGCGCGCTTCGGCTGCGGACTCGACGGCTTGCTGCGCCAAATCGGCGGGCGCTTCAGCGGCATCCTCAACGGCATTGACTACCAGGCCTGGGATCCCGCGAGTGACCCCATGATCCTCCAGCCCTACAGCCCCGACAGCTTCGGACTCAAGGTTGAAAACAAGCTCGACCTGCAACGCGAGTTCGGGCTGCCGCGCAGCGAGGAGACCTTTCTGCTCGGTTATGTCGGTCGCCTGGTCGATCAAAAGGGCGTTGATCTCATCCTGGAGATTCTGCCCGAGCTGCTCACCGATGCGCGGACCCAGATCGTCATGCAGGGCGCGGGCGAGCGGCGCACGGAACAGGCGCTCAGCGAGATGGCGGCACGCCATCCGCACCAAATCGGGGTCTATGTGGGCTACGACGAAAGGCGCGCGCACCGCATCGAGGCCGGCTGCGACGCCTTTCTCATGCCCTCGCGCTTCGAGCCCTGCGGCCTCAACCAGCTCTACAGCCTGCGCTATGGCACCCCGCCCATCGCGCACCGCACCGGCGGGCTTGCCGACACCATCGTGAACCTCACCCCCGAGACGCTCGCCAACCAGAGCGCCACCGGCTTTTTGTTCGACGAGGCGCGCGCCGAGGCGCTGCGCGAGGGCGTGGAACGCGCACGACGTCTTTATCGGGATCAACCCGAGGCCTGGCGCGCCCTGGCCAGCAACGGCATGACTCAGGACTTCAGTTGGGAGTCGAGCGCGCGCCAGTATCTGCGGCTCTATACCGAGATTCTCGTCGAGCGGCGCGCGCACCGAGAGACAGAGGCCAGCGCGGCGCTGGCCTGAAGGCGAGCCTAGGCCGCCTGAGCGGGGATGGCGTCGCCGGTGCGCTGCACGCGGTTGTCGGCGTCGAGATACACCAAGGATGGCTTGAAGGTCGCCGCCTCCGCCTCACTCAGGCCGGCATAGGCGCAGATGATCACCCGATCGCCCGGCGCGGCCTTGTGTGCGGCGGCTCCGTTGACCGAAATGACCCGCGATCCGGCCTCGGCGCGAATGGCGTAGGTGCTGAATCGCTCCCCATTGGTTACATTGTAGATGTGAATCTGCTCGTACTCGCGAATACCCGCCAGCGCCAGCAAATCCTCGTCGATGGCGCAGGAGCCTTCGTAGTCGAGTTCCGCGTGAGTCACACAGGCACGGTGCAGCTTGCACTTCAGCAGGGTCAGTTGCATGGATGGAAATCCTCTCGGGGGCCATAGAGGCCAAACCGGCGCCCGCCTGGGGCATTCGGTCAATGGTTGGGTTGAATATCAGGGTTTGGGGTGTGAGGCTAGCCCAATCCGCGCCGAGCGCAAGGGCTGGCGTCTCACGCCCTGGACAAGAGCCCCCCTTGAGCGAGGGCAATGGAAATAGTCTAGCGCAGCCATTGCTGCAACGCAGCATCAAGTATCAATCAGCTCAGACGTTCACATTATCAATGAGACGCGCACGCCCCAGGCGGGCGGCGGCCAAAATGACCCGCTCGCGATCCTCGGGCGAGGCCGGGGCCAGGGTGCGCGCTGCGCAGACCTGCACATAGTCCGGCTCCAGACCAGCCGCCGCGAGCGCCTCGCGCGCCGTGCGCTCAACGCTCGCCACCTCGCCCCCATCCCGCACAGACTGGGCCGCCGCGCAGAGTGCATGGTAGAGCGCCGGGGCCTGGGCGCGCTCGGCGGGCGTCAGATAGCCGTTGCGCGAACTCATCGCCAGACCGTCGGGCTCGCGCACCGTGGGCACGCCGACAATCTCCACCGGCAGGGCCAGATCCTCGACCATGCGCCGAATGACCAGAAGCTGCTGATAATCCTTCTCGCCAAAGAGCGCCACATCGGGCTGCACCAGATTCAGCAGTTTACAGACCACGGTGGCCACCCCCACGAAATGCCCTGGACGACTGGCCCCGCAGAGCAGATCCGAGAGTCCCGGCACCTCGACCCGCGTATGGCCCTCCTGTCCGTGAGGATAGAGCGTCTCGACCCCCGGCGCGAAGAGCAGATCGCAGCCGGCCGCGCCGAGCCGCTCGCGATCCTCGGCGAGGGTGCGCGGATAGGCCGCGAAGTCCTCGCCCGGACCGAACTGTAGGGGGTTGACGAAGATGCTCGCCACCACCCGTTGGGCATGACGGCGCGCCTCGCCAATGAGGCTCAGATGTCCGGCGTGCAGGTTGCCCATGGTGGGCACGAGCGCCACGCGCTCGCCTTGGGCGCGCCAGTGCGCAATCTGCGCACGCAAGGAAGGAATGTCGTTGATGCAATCCATGGAATGAAACACAAGGCTCGATTCAGTAAGGGGTTTCGTCCGGGCCGGGGAAGTCGCCCGCCCGCACGGCGGCGACATAGGCCGCGATCGCCTCGGCGATAGAGCCGCGTCCGCGCAGAAAATCGCGGCTGAAGCGCGGGGCGCGCTCGGGGTTGAGCCCAAGCAGGTCATGGAGCACCAGCACCTGGCCATCGCAGCCCGCGCCCGCGCCGATGCCAATGACGGGAATGCTGAGCAAGCCCGCGATTTCCTCGGCCAGCGCGGCGGGCACGCATTCGAGCACCAGCAGACTCGCACCGGCGTCCTGCATGGCCAGTGCCTCATGGCGAATGCGCTCGGCCGAGGCATGGTCGCGCCCCTGAAAACGGTATCCGCCGAGCTGATGCACCGACTGCGGCAGCAGCCCGAGATGGGCGCACACCGCCACGCCCTGGGCGCTCAAGCGCTCGACCGTGCCCAGCATGGGCATGCCGCCTTCGAGCTTGACCACCTCGGCCCCGCCCTCTTGCAGCAAGCGCGCAGCATGGTCGAGCGCGCGCTCCGGGGTGGCGCAAGCGAGAAAGGGCAGATCGGCCACCACCAGGGCGCGCGTACGCGCGCGGCTGACACAGGCGCTGTGGTAGACCATCTGATCCATGGTCACCGGCACCGTGGTGGCATGTCCCTGCAGGACCATGCCGAGCGAATCGCCCACCAGCAGCAACTCCACACCAGAGGCGTCGAGCAGGCGCGCGAAGCTCGCGTCATAGCAGGTCAGGCACGCAATGCGCTCGCCGCGCACCTTCATGGCGGCGAGTGTGGCAACGGAAACAGGCGCGGCGGACATGGTTAAAGGCTCCGGTTCAAGAGTGGCTCGGGTCGTCAGAACAGGCGGCTCGATCCCTGTATGCTCATCGCACATCAGTTTTTCGGTTTTCCTCATGCGTTCCGGGCTGGGTGATGGCCACGGGGGCCGCCGTGAATCCATCCCTG
>JAFGTZ010000283.1 GCA_016938795.1 Chromatiaceae bacterium
ACCTCCAGATGCAGGATGGAGCGCCCCGCCGCCTCCAGCTCGCGCGCGCGCCCGAGCAGACGCATCACATGAAAGGGCGCGACCGCCCGGGCGCGGGCTGCAAGCGCTACGCTCACTGCTCCGCCCCGGCTGTGCCCAGCGCGCGACAGAGCGCATCGAGCGCGGCCAGATCGAGGCAGCAACTGGCGCCCAGCGTACCCTGCACCACCCGGGGCGGCGCGTCCGGCTCGCCAAGGCCATCGAGCACCAGGGGCGCGGCGCTGACATCCTGATCCCGAGTGTCCTCGTTCAGCGTGACCACCAGGGCGCGCAGCCCGGCAGCGAGCGCCGCGCGCACGCCGTTATCCGAATCCTCGATGGCCACCGCCTCATCCGGCGTCAGGCCCAGGCGTTCCAGCGCCAGCACATAGATATCAGGTGCGGGCTTTTTGTTTGGCACCACATCGCCCGCCGCGATGACCTCGAACCAGTCGCTCAGATGTCCGCCGCGCCCGTCGGGCGGCGTCCATTGATCGAGCAGCGCGGTGACGTTCTCGGGCGTGGTGGTGGTGGCAATGGCGAGCCGGATGCCCGCCGCGCGCGCCTCGCCGAGCAGCCGCAGCACGCCGGGGCGCGGCGCGATGGCCCCGCGCGCGAGCAGCTCGACATAGTGCGCGGTCTTGGCGCGGTGCAGGCCGGCGATGAAATCGGCGCGCTCACGTCCAGGCGGCGCCTCCAGCCCGTCTTCCTCCATGAAGTGCGCGATGCGCTCCTTGCCCCCGGTCACGGCCAGCAGCCGGCGATAGTGCTCGGGTTCCCAGTGCCAGGTCAGGCCGGCCTCCGCAAAGGCCGCATTGAAGGCCACCCGGTGCCCGTCGCGCTCGGTCTCGGCCAGGGTTCCATCAACATCGAAAATCAGGGCCTTGAAGGCGTGCATGAGGTCGCTCCAGAATCAGCCAGGGCACATGACGAACGCAACAGAGTAGCCGACAATGCGCGCGCGTGCATCGTGCGACTGGCTCATGAAGGTTGCCCGCCGCGCGTCGATCTGGTACTTAAGGGCGCTTTTCGCGACGCGGACCCTCTGTTGGACGCGGTCGCGAACCCCCTCACCTAGAGCCTTCGGGAGCACATCCATGGCCGAAGCAAGCGCAGAGAACGCCAAGGCATTCGGGTTCGAACCCTACAATGCCGCCACCGACGAAGACTACATGAGCCCCGAACAGGAGGAGCATTTCCGCGCCATCCTGCTCGCCTGGAAGCGGTCGCTGATGGAAGAGGTTGATCGCACCGTGCACCACATGCAGGACGAGGCCACCAACTTCCCCGATCCCAACGACCGCGCCACCCAGGAATCGGAGTTCAGCCTGGAGCTGCGCACCCGCGACCGCGAGCGCAAGCTCATCAAGAAGATCGACGAGGCGCTCGGCCGTCTCGACAACCACGACTACGGCTATTGCGAGGCCTGCGGCGTGGAGATCGGCATCCGCCGCCTAGAGGCGCGCCCCACCGCCACTCTGTGCATCGATTGCAAGACCCTCGACGAAATCCGCGAGCGCCAGCGCGGCTGATCTATCGGGGGCGGTTCGCCCCCTCGCCCACCGGCGCACTGCATTTCGGCTCGCTGGTCGCGGCCGTGGCCAGCCATGCCGATGCCCGCGCCCAGGGCGGGCTGTGGCTGGTGCGCCTGGAGGATCTGGATGCCGCGCGCGAGGTTCCGGGCGCTGCCGCCGAGATGCTCGTCACCCTGCGCGCCTTCGGCATGACCTCGGATGCCCCCGTGATGCGCCAGCAGCCGCGCCGCGCCCTCTACGCGGCCGCGCTCGAACGGCTCGCCGCCGCCGGACATAGCTACCCCTGCGGCTGCACCCGCACCGAGATTGCACGCG
Organism: Chromatiaceae bacterium; assembly: GCA_016938795.1. Classification (GTDB taxonomy): domain Bacteria; phylum Pseudomonadota; class Gammaproteobacteria; order Chromatiales; family Chromatiaceae; genus Marichromatium. The sequence continues at coordinate 1,869 of JAFGTZ010000283.1, forward strand.
CCGCGCTGCCCGGGCTGGAGGGGCCGCGCTATCCCGGCACCTGTCGCGCGGGTCTCGCGCCCGGACGCCGTCCGCGCGCCATCCGGCTGGCCCTCCCCGAGCACTGCCGCATCGCCTTCAGCGACCGCATTCAGGGCGATCAGGAACAATGGCTTAACGAGGCCGTTGGCGACTTTGTGCTGCGTCGCGCCGATGGCCTCCATGCCTATCAGCTCGCGGTGGTGTTCGACGACGCCTGGCAGGGCATCACCCATGTGGTGCGCGGCGCCGATCTGCTTGCCTCGACCCCGCGCCAGATCCTGCTCCAGCGCCTGCTCGGGCTGCCCAGCCCGAGCTATGCGCATGTGCCGCTCGCGGTCGATGCCGAGGGGCGCAAGCTCAGCAAAAGCGCGGCCTCCGCCCCGGTTGATCCGCGCGATCCGCTCGCCGCCCTGCACCGCGCCTGGCGCTTTCTGGGCCAAAGCCCCCTGCCCGAGCCTGCGGATGTCGCCGGTTTTTGGGCGCTGGCGCGTCAGCACTGGGACATGGGCCGGGTGCCGGCGCAGGCCCAGCTCCAGCCCTGATCCGCGCTCAGGAAACATCGAGCTCCCCGACCGATACCCGGTTGCGCCCGGCGCCCTTGCTCGCATAGAGCGCCCGGTCGGCAGCCGCGATGAGCGTACCCTTGTCGCGGCGCGCCGCCTCCCCGCCCTCGATCACCGTCACGCCCGCGCTGATGGTCAGCCTCAAGGCGCCCGCCTCGGTGGTGAAGGGGATGGTCTCGATACTGTGACGCAACCGCTCGGCAAAGGCTGCGGCGCCCTGCGGGTCGGTTTCGGGGAGGATGACCAGAAACTCCTCGCCGCCATAGCGCGCGAGCCGGTCGTTCTCGCGCAGCAGATCGCGCGCGCGGGTTGCAATCTCGCGCAACACCTGATCGCCGACCGGGTGTCCATAGCGATCATTGATGCGCTTGAACCAGTCGATGTCGAAAAGCACCACGGCCAGCACATGGCCATAGCGGCGCGCGCGCTCCAGCTCATCGTCGAGCAGATCCTGCATGTGGGCATGGTTGTAAAGCCCGGTGAGGCCATCGCGCTGGGCCAGGACGCGCAGACGCTCCTCTTCGAGCAAGGTGGCGATGACCGGACGCAGTGACAGCAGGGTCAGCATGAAGACCATGAGGGTCGCGCCCAAGGTCAGGCCGATAAGCACCAAGGCATGATGCTCGACCGGCGCGAAGAAGTGCTCGGCATCCACAATGGAGTAGAGCCACAGCCGGCCCGGCAGCGGGCGCGAGTTGATGATGAGGCGCAGATCGGTGAGCCCATGCGCAAGATAACGCTCGAAGGGCAGCCGCGGACAGGAGCGCTCGCGCGGCTTCGGCCACCAGAGCAGCTCGTGCTCGTCGCGCGCCACGGCAAAGGTGGTGAAATCCTGGCTTTGCCCATCGACAAAGGACTGAATGGCCACATCGCTCATCATGAGCACATCGACCCCGACACGACCGAAGCGGCGGTCCTCGATCGGCACGCAATAGACAAGCCGCAACGACTCGCCGGCGCGCTCGATCAGGGGACCGCGCGATTGGCTCAAATGGAGCGGATCGCAGGCGGCGATCCAGTCGGCGGGAATGGCCTCGCCCACTCCAAAGAGGGTGCGCCCCTCCGGATCAAGCCGAGCAATGCCGAGCATCTCGGCATTGGCGCGCAGGGCATCGGCGAGCTTGGGGATGCTGAAGGCCAGCAGCGCCTCGCGCTCGACCTCGCCGCGCAACCAGGCGGCCTGACGCTCGCGAATGGCGCTGCGGCTGGCGGTCTGAAGCGCCAGCTCGTGATGCTTCTCGATGATGGAATCGAGCAGGCGGGCGCCGTCGGCCAGGGCATAGTCGATGCTCTGACGGTGGGTCTCGCGCAGATAGTCCACCAGGGGACGCATGCCCAGCAGGTAGAAGCTCAGCGCCAGCATGGCCATGCTCAGCCCCACCAGCAGGTAGAGACGCAAGATGTCCTTGGTGTGACGTCCTAATGGCATAGGGCCCTTGCGCTCCAGATGCTTGACGGGCGGCCCGCTCGGCGCAGATTTCCGCCCCGCTCAGCGCGAGCGCTCACGCAGCCAGGCGCTGAAGCGCTCACCGAGCTCGGGATGCTCGAGGGCGAATTCTACCGTAGCTTGGAGATAGCCGAACTTGCTGCCGCAGTCATAACGCGTGCCTTCGAAGGGATAGGCGATCACCGGCTCGTCGGCGAGCAGATCGGAAATGGCATCGGTGAGCTGAATCTCGCCGCCCGCGCCCTGGCCGGTGGATTCCAGCTTGTCAAAAATGCGTGGCGTGAGCAGATAGCGCCCAACCACTGCGAGATTCGAGGGTGCATCCGCCGGGTCGGGCTTCTCGACGATGGACACCACACGCAGCTCACCGTCAGGACCGGGCTCCACAGCCACAATGCCGTATTTGTTGGTTTCCTCGCGCGGTACCTCCTGCACGCTCAGCACGCTGCAACCGTGGCGCTCATGCACCTCGGCCATCTGTTCCACCACCCCTTTGGCACGGCTGTGGATGAGGTCATCAGCCAGCAAAATCGCAAAGGGCTCGTTGCCAATCACCGACTTGGCGCAGAGCACGGCATGCCCGAGTCCCAGCGCCTCGGCCTGGCGCACGTAGATGCAGGTAGCGTGCTCGGGCAGCACCTCGCGCACGATGCGCAGCAGCCGATCCTTGCCGGCATTTTCGAGCTCGGCCTCCAGCTCATAGGCCTTGTCGAAATGATCCTCGATGGAGCGCTTGTTGCGCCCGGTGATAAACACCAGCTGATCGACGCCTGCCGCCTCGGCCTCCTCGACCGCGTACTGGATGAGCGGCTTGTCCACGATGGGCAGCATTTCCTTGGGGCTGGCCTTGGTGGCGGGCAGAAAGCGGGTTCCAAGCCCGGCCACCGGGAAAACGGCCTTGCGAATCTTGGCCATGCGTACTGATCTCCTTCGTTTGTCGGATGCGTTGTCGAAACAACCTGAGCGCCCCTCCCGCGCGGGTAGGGCCACCAACTCAGGCCGCCGTCAAATCGGCCTCGATGGCGGCAAGGGCCGCGAGCGGATCGGGCGCTGCCGTGATGGGGCGACCGATGACCAGATAATCGGCGCCGGCGGCCAGGGCCTCGCGCGGCGTCATGACGCGACGCTGATCGTCAGCCCGGCTGCCCGCCGGGCGCACCCCAGGCGTGACCAATACAAAACTGGGACCAAGCGCGGCACGCACCGCCGCCGCCTCGCGCGCCGAGCAGACAATGCCATCGAGCCCCGCCCCCTGCGCCAGCCGCGCGAGTTCAAGCACCCGCTCGGCAGGCTCGCCGGGGCAGCCGATGGCGGCCAGATCCTCGCGCTCCAGGCTGGTGAGCAGGGTCACCCCGATCAGCAGCGGCGGCCTCTCCAGCGTGCTCAGCGCCTCGCGCGCGGCCGCCATCATGCGCGCGCCGCCCGAGACATGGACGTTGAGCATCCAGACACCGAGATCGGCTGCCGCCGCGCAGGCCGCAGCCACGGTGTTGGGAATGTCATGGAATTTGAGATCGAGAAACACCTCGAAGCCGCGGGCCTGCAAGGTTGCGACAAAGTCCGGTCCCAGCCGGGTAAAAAGTTCCTTGCCGACCTTGAGCCGGCAGCGGCTCGGATCGAGGCGTTCAACCAGGGCCAGGGCGGGCGCGCGGGCTGCAAAATCCAGGGCAATGATGAGCGGAGTTTGGGCTGTCACGAAAGCGTCCTTCGTTCACGAAACATTCAGGCCAGGCGGGAATCGCGCATGACCTCATCAGAGATAAGCGGCTCGGGCCGAGTCGGTACCAGCGTGCCCCAGCGCTTGCAACTGGGGCACTGCCAGTGCAGGGCACGAGCCTGAAAACCGCACTGCTCGCAATGATAGAGAAGGCGCTGAGCCGCCATGCGATGCACCACCTCGCACGCAATGCGCAGGCGGGCGCACTCCGCGCCGGCATGTGCGGCCTCAAGCGCGAGCAACCGCTCCAAGACGCCGAGATCGACATGGCGGGCGAGATACTCGGTTAACACATCCAAGGCGGCGGCAACCCCCTGGCGCTGCTCCACAACCTCGGCGAGCGCGAGGGTCAGCGCCGCGTTGGGATAACGTGCGGCCAGATCGGCGAGCACGCGCTGAAGCGCTGCCGCGCCGCGCGGGCGCACGGCCTCGATGAACGCGGGCAGCATCTCAGGGACATAGGCCGCACGCTGCTCGGCCACCCGCAGCAAGCGCTCCAGGGCGCCCTCGGTGTCGCCCTCGGCGAGCGCCGCCTGACCCTCGATCAGGGTGGCGCGCGCGCAGTGCGGATCGGACGCCAGGGCCAGGCTCAGATGCCGGCGCGCGCGCGCGCCATCGTGCTGACGGCGCGCTTCCTCGGCCAGTTCGCAATGATAGTGGGCAATCTCGACATGGAGCGCCTCAATCGACTCGGCCTCGGGAAGGGCGCGCAGCCGCTCAGCCACCTCCAGACAGCGCGACCAGTCGCGTTCCTGCTGATAGATGTCGCGCAGCCCCAGGAGCGCGCGCTGCGGATGCATGCCCGATTCAGCCAGCTCCTGAAAGATGACCTCGGCGCGATCGAGCAAACCGGCGCGCATGTAGTCCTGCCCCAGCTCAAGCAGAGCATAGCTGCGCGGCTCGGGCGCGAGGTTGCGCCGCGCGACCAGATTTTGATGAATGCGGATGGCCCGATCGACCTCGCCCCGGCGACGAAAAAGACTGCCCAGCGCCAGATGCGTCTCGACGGTCTCCCCATCGACCTCGGCCAGCTCCAGAAAATGGCGAATGGCCTTATCGGGCTGCTCATCGAGCAGCGAGTTCAGACCGCGCAAAAAGGAGGGATGGTTCAGGCGCGCCGAGATGCCCGCACGCCGCTCACGCCGGGCCAGCCACCAGCCCGAGGCCGCCGCGAGCGGAAGCAGAAGAAAGAGCAGCTCGATCACCGGCACACCTCAGGAAACGAAAGGGTCCGCAACAGGATGGCACGCCCACACGCCCAATCTGAATTGGGGCGGACGAAGAAAACGCCTGGGGGGTGGGATCGCTCGCTCACAGAACCCATCATATCAGGCAACGCGCCCGAGCGAATCCGTGATCGGCTCAGACAGCGGCTTGAACCCTTAAACGACCCGTTCACAGCCTCCCAAGGCCCTCAGGGCGCGTCACCGAAGCAGAGCCGCCGCCGTCCATCGCCATCCGAAGGAGCCACGCCATGTCCAAGCAAGAGACGCCACCTGTTGTCATCATCACCGGCGCGACCGGCAATCTTGGTCAGGCCACCGCCACGACCCTGGCGCGCGCCGGGTCCAGACTGGTGCTAGTGGCGCGCGATCAGGTTGCGCTGGAGGCGCTGGCCGCGCAACTCGCGAGCCAAACTGGCGCCGAGATCAAGTGTTTCGCGCTCGATCTGCTCGATGCCCCCGCCGTCGCGGCCATGGCTGCCGAGGTCATGGCGCGCTACGGACAGCTCGACGCGCTCATCCATCTGGTCGGCGGTTTTCGCATGGGTCCGCCCTTACACCAGACCCCGGATGAGGATTGGCAGGGCATGCTCGATCTGAACGCGCGCACCCTGCTGCATGGCGTGCGCGCCGCAACGCCCCATCTCATCGCCTCGGGCGGCGGTCGCATCGTCACCGTCTCGGCGCGCGCGGCGCGACCAGGGCGCGGCTTCATGGCGCCCTACAGCGCGGCCAAGGCGGCCGTGATCGCCCTCACCGAAAGTCTCGCCGAGGAACTCAAGGACGCCGGCATCAGCGTGAACTGCATCCTGCCCGGCACCGTGGATACGCCCGACAACCGCGCCGCCATGCCCGATCAAGATCCCGCCACCTGGGTGACGCCCGAGGCGCTCGCGGACGTCATCGCCTTTCTCGCCTCGCCCGCCGCGCGCGCCATCACGGGCGCGGCCATTCCCGTCTACGGGCGCGGCTAGGCCCAAGGCGGCGCACCCCGGGGCGCCGCCTTGCTTTGTGACAGCCATCACAAAGTCCGCCCATCATTCAACCCCTTCATGCGTTAGTCATCTTTCTCTGATTGAATGCGCTCATTCAAGAAGGCGGGTCGCACATCCGGAGAACCTCTCACGGACGCAGACCGAACCTCGTACAACCGACGTCATCGGTTTGAAAGCATCAGCGGGCGCGCATCCTTCCTGACCTGACCCCTGTCCATTGGGAACCATCTCAATGGCGCCTGTATCCTGCCCGCCTGATCGCGACTCGACCAGCCCATACACCCTAGTTCACAGTTGGAGGCGCGCTGGCCTCTCCGCAGGCTATCGACCGGGGAGCGCGGCGCGAAATAACGGATGACAATCCGACGCAGTGTCACTCTCGCGGCTATCCTGATCACCCTGATCGTGGCGACCGCACTCATTATCTTTGCCCATTTGAGCAATGCCCGCATCGAGTCGCGCGTCGCGAGCGAAATCGACGCCGGCAAGGCCGTCGTGTGGCGGGTGGTCACCGAACGCCTGTTCAAGCACATGGAGCTGGGCATCACCGAACTTGAACGTGACTTCGCCCTGCGCCAGGCACTCAAGGGCGGCAAGGTCGAAGAACTTCAGGCGGCGGTCGCTTCGCTCGCCAACCTCATCGGGCATTTAAACTACTACAATAATCTCTGGCTCTTCAGCGCCGAGGGCGAGGCGCTCTGCTGCGGCGAGATCGGTACCGTGCCAACCGCCATTGCTCAGCTCGTGAAGAGCAGTCTGGAGAGCGGCAAACCGCAGCGCGGCATCGGGCGCAATGCCGACTCCCAGCCCATGGCCCTGCTCGCCTTCCCGCTCTCGGTGCGCCGCCAGATCATCGGTGTCGCGCTCTTCGAGCAGCACCTCGGCAGCGCGCTGGAGCGTTTCAAGAAAACCGATGGATCCGAGGTCTTTCTCATGGCCGAGGATGGCAGCCTGGTCGATGGAACCGACGCCGAACTCTTCGAGCGCCTGGGCATCGCCCCGCACCCGCCCGGCGTCAGCGACTATCTGACCATCGCCTCGGCAGGCAGCACCTTCGGCGCCTCCATTCGCCCCATCGTAGACGTCGCGGGCGAGCCCATCGCGCATCTGGTCAGCGTTTCCGACTACAGCGCCTCCTATGCGGCCCAGCACCGCTTCGAACTCATGGCCTACGCCAGCGTGGCCCTGATCCTCATCGCCGCCTCGCTGGGACTCTTCTGGTACATGCGCTATGCCCTCAAGCCGCTTGATCAGGCCGGCGCCGTGGTCGCGGCCCTGGCCGAGGGCGATCTCAATGTCACCTTCCCGCCCCCGAGCAAGGACGAAGTGGGGCGCTTCATGGGCGCCCTGCAGCTCATGGTCGAGCGTCTGCGCGGCATCATCAGCCATCTGCACGAGGCCAGTCACGACCTGCATCAATCGGCGGGCAACATGGCCTCCCTGTCGCAGACCAGCAAGATCCACTTCGACCGTCAGTGCGCCGAGACCACCCACATCGACACCGCCGTGCATGAGCTGGCCGAGTCCTCGCGCGAGGTGGCCGAGCACACCGTCCAGGTGGTGAGCGCGACCAACGACGCACGCAACCGCGTGGACGAAAGCCGCCAGATTCTCGAACACACCACCCAGCTTATCGAGCGTCTGGCCGAGGAAATCGACGAGGCGGCAACCGTGGTCAGCAGCGTGGCCCAGCACAGCCAGTCGGTGGGGAGCGTGCTGGAGGTGATTCGCGGCATCTCAGGGCAGACCAATCTGCTTGCGCTCAACGCCTCCATCGAGGCCGCCCGCGCCGGCGAGCACGGGCGAGGCTTTGCCGTGGTGGCCGACGAGGTGCGCCAGCTCGCGCTGCGCACCGAGCACTCCATCGGCGAGATTGAGCGACTCATCAATGCCTTGCAGGGCAGTTCCACCAACGCCGTGGGCGTGATCGAGGCCAACCGCGACCGCGCCCGCGAGAGCGTGGCGCGCTACGGCGAGGCGGCCCAGCATCTTGATGCCTTCTATGCATCGGTGAGCGTGCTCACCGAGATGACGCATCAGATTGCCCAGGCCACCGAGGAGCAAAGCCGCATGGCCAGCGAGATTACCCATGCCTTGCAGCAGATCGT
>JAFGTZ010000284.1 GCA_016938795.1 Chromatiaceae bacterium
AAGCGCGGCCCAACAGACAGAAAAACCCTATTTCATTCAGGTTTATTTGGGCCGCTCGCCTTACCAAAGTCTTGCTGTAGGTCATACCGACACCCCAATTTAGGGACTACTCTCCCCTCAAGCGCTCCTGACCAACCCTTGTAGGCCCGCAGTTTACAGGCTCACATCGACCGCTTCAGGATCGCTATCCTCCAATTGTCTCGGCTGCCGGGAGACCTGCTCCATGCTTGACAGCACCATGATCGAACTGTCGCGATGGCAATTTGCCTCTACCGCGATGTATCACTTCCTCTTTGTGCCTCTGACGCTCGGGCTTTCCTGGATCCTGGTGATCATGGAAAGCGTCTATGTCATGACCGGTCGCGAGATCTACCGCGACATGACCAAGTTCTGGGGCAAGCTCTTCGGCATCAACTTCGCCCTCGGCGTCACCACCGGCCTGACCATGGAGTTCCAGTTCGGCACCAACTGGGCCTACTACAGCCACTATGTGGGCGATGTCTTCGGCGCGCCGCTGGCCATCGAGGGCCTCATGGCCTTCTTCCTGGAGTCAACCTTCATCGGTCTGTTCTTCCTCGGCTGGGAGCGGCTCTCCAAGCGCCAGCATCTCATGGTCACCTTCCTCACCGCGCTCGGCTCCAATCTTTCGGCGCTCTGGATTCTCATCGCCAACGGCTGGATGCAGAACCCGGTGGGCGCCGAATTCAGCTACGAAACCATGCGCATGGAAATGACCAGCTTCATGGAGCTGCTCTTCAACCCGGTGGCCCAGGTGAAGTTTGTGCATACCGTGGCTGCGGGCTATGTCACCGCCTCCATGTTCGTGCTCGGCATCAGCGCCTATTACATGCTCAAGGGGCGCGATCTGGCCTTCGCCAAGCGCTCGTTCTCGGTGGCAGTGGGCTTCGGGCTGGCCTCCATCCTCTCGGTCATCCTGCTCGGCGACGAGTCCGGCTACGAGGTGGGCGACGTGCAGAAGGTGAAACTGGCCGCCATCGAGGCCGAATGGCACACCGAGGAGGCCCCGGCCGCCTTCACCCTCGTCGGCAATCCGAGCAACGAGGACGAGGAGACGCACAACGCCATCAAGGTTCCCTGGCTGCTCGGGCTCATCGCCACCCGCTCGCTCGACACCGAGGTGCAGGGGCTCAAGGATCTTATGGCCGAGCACGAGATTCGCATCCGCAGCGGCATGATCGCCTATGAGTATCTGGAGCGACTGCGCAACGGCGAGGACACTCCGGCCAATCGCGCGGTCTTCGAGGAGCACAAGGAGGATCTTGGCTATGGCCTGCTGCTCAAGGTCTACACCGAGAACCCGGCCGAGGCCACCGAGGAGCAGATCGCGCTGGCGGTGAAGGACTCCATCCCCACGGTCGCGCCACTCTTCTGGACCTTCCGTATCATGGTCGCGGCGGGCTTCTGGATGCTGCTGCTGCTCGCACTCGGCTTCTACTTCAACGCCAAGCGCGTCATTCAGGAAAAGCGCTGGCTGCTGCGGCTGTTCCTGTTCAGCATCCCGGTGCCCTGGATCGCGGTTGAAACCGGCTGGTTCGTGGCCGAGTTCGGACGTCAGCCCTGGGCCATCGGCGAGGTGCTGCCCACCAGCATCGCCGCCTCCAGCCTCAGCGCCAATGATCTGATGATCAGCCTCACCGGCTTCATCCTCTTCTATACCCTGCTCTTCATCATCGAGATCTTCCTGATGTTCAAGTTTGCCCGACTCGGTCCCAGCTCGCTGCACACCGGGCGCTATCATCACGAGATCAAGCAGGCGCCCGCCGCCGGCATGACCCCGGCCAGCGCCCCGCAGAAATCCACCGACCTCTAAGCACAGGGAGCAAGCCTCATGATTCTCGACTATGAAGTGCTGAAATTTCTCTGGTGGGTGCTGGTCGGCGTGCTCTTCATCGGCTTTGCCGTGACCGACGGGCTCGACATGGGCGTGGGCGCCCTGCTGCCCTTCCTCGGCAAGAACGACAAGGAGCGCCGGGTCATCATCAACACCGTGGGCCCGCACTGGGACGGCAATCAGGTGTGGCTCATCACGGCCGGCGGCGCCATCTTTGCCGCCTGGCCGCTGGTCTATGCCACGGCCTTCTCGGGCTTTTATTTCGCCATGCT
>JAFGTZ010000285.1 GCA_016938795.1 Chromatiaceae bacterium
AAAAGCAGGCGGCAGTTCCCGCAACGGTCGCGATTCGGAATCCAAGCGGCTTGGCGTCAAGATCTTCGGCGGTCAGGTTGTCACCGCCGGCAGCATCATCGTGCGCCAGCGCGGCACCGCCTTTCATAACGGTCCCAATGTGGGCTGCGGACGTGATCATACCCTCTATGCCCTGACCGACGGGGTGGTGAAGTTCGTCACCAAGGGTCCGAAAAGCCGCCGCTTCGTGACCGTGGAAAGCGCCTGATCCGCGAGCCCATTCGGTTGCTCGCGCCGAGATTGCGCAGCCTCGTCCATGCGGCGGGGCTTTTTCGTTTCTGTCCGGCATGTTTGCCCGCCATGGCTCTTTGAGTGACTGTACATGAAATTCGTTGACGAGGCATTCATCCGGGTCGAGGCCGGTGACGGCGGCAGCGGCTGCGTGAGCTTTCGCCGCGAGAAATACATCCCCAAGGGCGGCCCGGATGGCGGCGATGGCGGCGATGGCGGCAGCGTCTTTCTGCGCGCTGACAATAATCTCAATACCCTGATCGATCTGCGCTACCAGCGACGCCATCGCGCCGAGCGTGGCCAAAACGGCATGGGCAAGGATTGCACCGGGCGCGGCGGCCAGGATCTCATCATCCCGGTGCCGGTGGGCACCCGGGTGTTCGATCAGGAGAGCGGCGAGCTGATTGGTGAGCTGCTGGCGCACGGCGAGCGGCTGCGCGTGGCTCAGGGTGGTTTTCACGGCATTGGCAACGCGCGCTTCAAGTCGAGCGTCAACCGCGCGCCGCGCCAGTCCACGCCAGGTACCCCGGGCGAGCGGCGCGACCTGCATCTGGAGCTGATTCTGCTCGCTGATGTGGGGCTGCTGGGTTTTCCCAATGCCGGCAAGTCTTCGCTCATCCGGCAGGTGTCGAGCGCGCGGCCCAAGGTGGCCGATTATCCCTTCACCACCCTCTATCCCAACCTTGGCGTGGTGCGACTTGGGCGCGAGCGCAGTTTCGTCATTGCCGATATTCCGGGCGTGATCGAGGGCGCGGCCGAGGGGGCGGGGCTTGGCATCCACTTTCTCAAGCATCTCGCGCGCACCCGTTTGCTGCTGCATCTGGTCGATATCGCCCCGCTCGATCCCGAGGAGGATCCAGCCGCGCAGATCCGTAAAATCGAGGCCGAGCTGGGGGCCTTTGGCGGTGATCTGGCCGAGAAGGAACGCTGGCTGGTGCTCAACAAGATTGATCTGCTCGACCCTGATGAGTATCAGGAACGCCGCGCGCGTCTGCTCGAGGCCCTGGAGTGGAGTGCGCCCGTGCATGGCATCTCGGCCCTGACCGGCGCGGGGACGGCCGAGTTGAGCGAGGCGCTGATGCGGCGCTTGGAGTCGCTGCGCGTAGAGGCCGAGGCCCCCGAGGCCGATGAGGACGCGCAAGACGATTGGCATCCGCTCGATTGAGTCGCGCTCCATGATCTCGCGTGAACGTTTGCCCGCCACCCGCCGCTGGGTTGTTAAGATCGGCAGCGCCCTTCTCACCCGCAACGGCGAAGGCATGGATCGCAGCATGCTCGCACCCTGGGTCGAGCAGATGGCCGCCCGCCGTCTGGCCGGGCACGAGGTGGTGCTGGTCTCCTCGGGTGCGGTGGCCGAGGGCATGGCGCGCATGGGCTGGCGCCGGCGCCCCAAGGCGCTGCATGAACTCCAGGCCGCCGCCGCCATTGGTCAGATGGGGCTGGTGCGCGCCTATGAAGACTGTTTCCAGCGCCATGGCCTGCATACCGCGCAGGTGCTCCTGACCCGCGACGATCTGGCCAATCGCGCGCGTTATCTCAACGCGCGCAGCACACTGCGCACCCTCATCCGGCTTGGCGTGGTGCCGGTCATCAACGAAAACGACACCGTGGCCACCGACGAGCTGCGCTTTGGCGACAACGACACCCTGGCCGCCCTGGTGGCCAATCTCATCGAGGCCGAGCTGCTCATTCTGCTGACCGATCAGGACGGGCTCTTCGATCAGGATCCGCGCTTCAACCCCGAGGCCCGCCTCATTCAGGAAACCTGGGTGGATGATCCGCTGCTCGACCAGGTTGCCGGCGGCAGCGCGAGCGGCCTGGGCACCGGCGGCATGATCACCAAGATCCGCGCCGCGCGTCTGGCCGCGCGCTCGGGCACGCCGACGGTTATTGCGCCGGGGCGTGGCGAGCGGGTGCTTGAGCGCATCGGGCGTGGCGAGCCGGTGGGTACCCTGCTGATTCCCTTTCAGGGGCCGCAGGCCGCGCGCAAGCAGTGGCTGGCGGGGCATTTGCAGGTGCGCGGTCGGCTCATGCTCGATGCCGGCGCGGTGCGGGCGCTGCGCGAGAAGGGCACCAGCCTCCTGGCCGTCGGCGTCAAGGCCGTGCATGGCGCCTTCGATCGCGGCGAGGTGGTGGCCTGTGTCGATGAGGCCGGGCGCGAGGTGGCGCGCGGTCTGGTCAACTATGACGCCGAGGCCGCCCGGCGCATCCAGGGGCAGTGCTCGCAGCGGTTCGAGTCGATTCTGGGCTATGTGGACGACGAGGAACTCATCCATCGCGACAATCTGGTGCTTCTCTAGAAGAGGTGACAAAGTTGTTTCAGGGCCTTATAATCGCCCGTCTATTGGCTGAGTGGCAGAGTGGTTATGCAGCGGCCTGCAAAGCCGTGGACCTCGGTTCGATTCCGGGCTCAGCCTCCAAATTCTCCCCGCCGGCAGCCCTGCCTGACTCCCTTGAATATCATCCGCCCGGGTGGCGAAACTGGTAGACGCAAGGGACTTAAAATCCCTCGACTTCGGTCATGCGGGTTCGAGTCCCGCCCCGGGTACCATAGAAAAAACAAGGGGTTGAGCCCTCAGCTCAACCCCTTTTCTTTTGCCCGTTCGACCCATGGGACACTCATGGGCGAGAACCCCGCGGTGAGGCTGAGAATTAAAGCCACCTGTGGACGCGGCTTTTAGCCGCGAGAACCCCGCGCTGACGTCGAGAACCTGGAATCAGCACTAACTGGCAGGCGCGGTGGCTCGCTTGTCGGCAAGGGGCTCGCTGTCGGCTCGCGGCTGGAAGCCGCTTCCACGGCCTCGGCGCAAGCGGTTATCCAACCAGGCTGCCGTATCCCTCCCTGTCAGGGCGTCATTTGCCCGATGCTTGCCTTAACCCCTGGTGCTTTGTCGGGCAGCCTTCGTGCTACTCTGCAACGTCTTGGTTTGCGTGCCAAGAGTCAGGCAAATGCCAAGGATCATGGCTTTTTTGGCCGCATGCGTTAAAACTCTTACTTCATCCAGTCACGGCGGAATGTCTTGTGGGTAATCAGGATTGATGAACACTGAGGATGTGCCGGAAAAGGCGGCGTCCCTGTTCGAACAGGTTCAGTCGGAGGATAACGGGCAGGCCACTCAAGAAGCGGCGCTGAATGCCTTGCGCGAGCAGGCGCGCGCGGCGCTCAAGCGTGGCGACTTTGCCTGGATCACGCACTCGCTCAAGGAGGGCGAACTCGATCCGTTCAAGCTGATCGAGGATCTGCGCATCTATCAGGTCGAGCTGGAGATTCAGAACGAAGAGCTGCGCGCGGCTCAGTACGACACCGAGCGAGCGGTCGAGCGCTATCTGCGTCTCTTCTCTGAAATGCCGATCGCGGCCCTGGTCGTGGATGGTACGGGCTGCATTCAGGATATTAATCGGGTTGCTGCGACGCTCTTTGGCCTGGAGAAGCGCCATCTGCGCCATCACTATCTGCCGCGCCTGGTTGATTCCGATCAGTCGGGCGCCCTGCATACAGCGTTGCGCTCGGCGATCCAGAATGGCCGCTCCAGTGTGGCATTGCTGCCTTTTCTCAGCCACGACAGGCAGGGATTCGAAGGAATGCTGGAGCTGGCACGGCTTTCCGAGGGTCCGCGTGGGGTGCGCGACGCGCAGCTTGTCGCCATGGTGGTCGATCTCTCCGAGCGCCAGCAGGTGCAGGCCGAGCTGGCGCGCGAACGCGACCGGCTGGCGCGCATTATCGAAGGAACTCAGGCGGGCACCTGGGAATGGAATATCCAGACTGGCGAAATCACCTTGAATGCACGCTGGGCCGAGATGCTTGGTTACCGGCTGGAGGAACTTGCGCCGCTTACCATCGAGCGCTGGGACGATTTGACGCATCCTGAGGATCTGGCGCGCGCCAAGCAGTTGCTGGAGCAGCATTTTCGAGGTGAGCTGCCGGCCTATACGTGCGAATTGCGCATGCGCCATCGTGACGGGCGCTGGCTGTGGGTGCTTGATCGGGGGCGGGTGGCCACCTGGACGCATGAGTCGCCGCCATGTCCCTTGCGGATGTTCGGCACCCATCAGGACATCATGGCGCGCAAGGAAGCCGAGATGCGGCTGCGCGCCAAGAGCGACGAGCTCGACCGCTATTTCAGCTCCAGTCTCGATCTGCTCTGCATTGCCGATATCGAGGGCCATTTTCTGCGCCTCAATCCGGAGTGGGAGCAGGTGCTCGGTTATCCGCTCGATGAGCTGATCGGCAAGCCCTTTCTGGAATTCGTGCATCCTGATGATTGCGAGAGCACGCTTGCGGCCGTGGCCAGGCTCAGGGCGGGCGAGGATCTGTCGAGTTTCGAGAACCGTTATCGCTGTCGCGATGGCCGCTATCGCTGGATCGAGTGGCGCGCCCGTTTCGAGGATGCGCGCATCCATGCCGTGGCGCGCGATATCAGTGCGCGCAAGGACGATGAGCGCGCCCTGCGTGAAATCAATCAGGAGCTTCGGCTCACCATGGATCAGGCGGTGCTCTTCGCCGAGCAGGCCGATAGCGCCAATCGCGCCAAGAGCGCCTTTCTGGCCAATATGAGCCATGAGATTCGCACCCCCATGAACGGGGTGCTGGGCATGCTCGAACTGCTGCTCGATACGCCGCTTGGCGAGGAACAGCGCCATTATGTCGAGAACGCCCGACTGAGCGCCCAGTCGCTGCTCGGGCTCATCAACGACATTCTCGATCTGTCCAAGATCGAGGCCGGCAAGCTAGAACTGCGCGAACAGCGCTTTGATCCGCGCGCCCTGCTGAGCGAGATTCACGTCCTGCTCAATCCGCGCGCCCAGGCCAAAGGGGTTCAGCTGCTTCCCAAGGTCGCCCCAGGGGTGCCCGGTGAACTCCTGGGCGATCCGTTGCGTCTGCGTCAGATCCTGCTGAATCTCACCGATAACGCCGTTAAGTTTACGCCCAGCGGCGAGGTGGTGGTTGAACTCGATGTGGCCCTGGATGCGGACGACCCCGCCGCCCTGATGCTGCACGGCGCGGTGCGTGATACCGGGGTCGGTATCGCCTCCGACCGGCTCGATCTGCTGTTTCAGAAATTCGCCCAGCTCGACAGTTCGAACACGCGCGAGTTTGGCGGCACCGGGCTGGGGTTGGCCATCTCCAAGCAACTTGTGGAACTCATGGGCGGCGAGATCGGGGTTGAAAGCCGTGAAGGCCAGGGCACGCGCTTTTGGTTCAGGGTGGCCTTGCATCGCGCCGAGGGCGCCGGGCTGGAGCGGGCGCCGGGATTCGATCCGCGTGGTCAGCCTTCCAGATCATGGGAGGCTCGGCATCAGGCGCTGCCCGACCTGAGTCCGTTCTCCATTCTGCTGGTGGAGGATAACGCGCTCAATCAGGAGGTGGCGCGACGGATGCTGGAGAAGACGCGCGCGCGGGTCACCTTGGCCCACGACGGGGCCGAGGCCCTGGAGCGGCTCGATGCAGACACCTTCGATCTGGTGCTCATGGATGTGCAGATGCCGGTGATGGATGGTCTGGAGGCGACGCGGCGGATTCGCGAGCGTGGACTCGATCTTCCGGTCATCGCGCTCTCGGCCTCGGTCATGGAGGACGACCGCCATCGGGCGCGGGCGGCGGGCATGAATGCCTATCTCGCCAAGCCGATCGACATCCAGGCGCTTTATCGCACCCTGTGCCAGTGGCTGGATGCCAAGCCGCAGGGCGCGCGCGCCCCGGCCCTGCCTGCGGTTCCCTGGGCTGTTGCGTTGCCCGCGGAGCTGGCCGGCTTGGATCTGGAGGCGGGGTTGCGCCGGGCCGATGGCGATGCGCCCTTCTATCGCGAGCTGCTGCTTGGCTGGCGCGAACAGCTCGCGCATCAGCTGCCTTCTTTGATCGAGCAGGTGGCCGCCGAGGAGTCGCCGCGCGAAACGGCGGCCCTGGTGCATGCGCTCAAGGGGACGGCGGCAACCTTAGGGGCAAATCGGCTGGCCGAGCTAGCCGAGACGATCGAGACGGCGCTACGCCAGGGCAGCCCGCTGCCCGAGGCGATCCGTCGGGACTGGGAGCCGAGCCTGCGCCAGGTGCTCGCCTCGCTCGATCAATTGGCCGACCAACCCGACCGGGGCGCGCGCGCCCCGGTCGAGGCGCGTCCGAGCGAGCGCGAACAGCCGCTGTGGCCCCTGGTGCGCCCGCCGGTCATTCTGGCGGTGGATGACGATCCCTTGCAGGTGCGGGTGATGCAGCGTCTGTTCGAGGTCGAGG
>JAFGTZ010000286.1 GCA_016938795.1 Chromatiaceae bacterium
CCACTACCCACCCATGTCTTTCCCACTCGAACGCGCCCAAACCATCGCCAGTGTCCTCATCGAGGCGCTGCCCTACATCCGCCGCTTTCGCGGCAAGACCGTTGTCATTAAATATGGCGGCAACGCCATGGAGGACGAGCCCCTCAAGGAAGGCTTCGCCCGTGATGTGGTGCTGATGAAGCTGGTTGGCATCAATCCGGTGGTGGTGCATGGCGGCGGCCCCCAGATTGGCTCGCTGCTTGCGCGTCTGGGCAAATCAACCGAGTTCGTGCAGGGCATGCGCGTGACCGACGCCGAGACCATGGATGTGGTCGAGATGGTGCTCGGCGGACTGGTCAACAAGGAAATCGTCAACTTCATCAACCGCCATGGCGGTCGGGCCGTGGGGCTCACCGGCAAGGATGGCGATCTGATCCGCGCGCGCAAGCTGCTGCTGCGCCGCGATGCGCCCGAGCTGGCCGAACCCGAGATTATCGACATCGGCCATGTGGGCGAGGTCGAGAGCATCGACCCGGCCATCGTGCATCGTCTGGTGGAGAGCGATTTCATCCCGGTCATTGCGCCCATCGGCGTGGGCGAGGACGGGCGCTCCTACAACATCAATGCCGATCTGGTGGCCGGCAAGGTCGCCGAGGTGCTCAAGGCCGAGAAGCTGCTACTCTTGACCAACACGCCCGGTATTCTCGATGGCGCGGGCGCCCTCATCAGCGAGCTTGAGGTGGCGCGTGTGCGCGAGCTGATCGCCGAGGGCGTCATTGCCGGCGGCATGCTGCCCAAGGTGCGCTGCGCGCTTGAGGCGGTGCAGTCGGGTGTGCGCACGGCGCATATCCTCGATGGGCGCGTGGCCCATGCGGTCATGCTCGACCTCTTCACCGACGAGGGCGTCGGCACCCTGATCCGGGCGCGCTGAGCAAGCCTGACACAGTCCCTTTTGATCCTGAAGCTGCGGGTGAACCCATGAGCAGAGCCCTTCGTCTCCCGACATGCACGCGCCTTCGGCGTCGCCCTCTCTCGCGCTGGCGCCTCGGAACCCTGACGCTCTTCTCGCTGGCGTTCCTCGCCGGCTGTCAGCCGTCCGCCACACCGCCCCAGCCCGCTGATCCGCCCTCGCGTCCGGCCGAGATTCTCGAAATCGGCGCGACCGATCTGGGCTCAGGGCTGCGCTTTCCCGGGCGGGTGCGCGCGGTGCAGCGGGCCGAACTGGCCTTCGACGTGCCCGGGCGCATCCTGGAGTTTCCGGTGGTCGAGGGCCAGCGGGTTGAAGCGGGTGAACTCATCGCGCGGCTCGATCCGTCCGCCTTCGAGACGCGACTGGCGGCGGCGCAGGCCGAACTCGATCAGGCCACGACGGACTATGAGCGGGTGCGCCAACTCTGGGAGAAGAGCCAGGCGGTCGCGCGCGCCGAGGTGGACCTGAAGCGCACGGCCATGGAGGTGGCGCGCTCGGGCTTTGCCGCCGCCCGCAAGGATCTTGACGACAGCCAACTCATCGCCCCCTTTGCCGGCGTCATCGCGCGTCGCCATGTCGAGAACTTCCAGACCGTTCAGGCCAAGGAGCCGGTGGTGAGCCTTCAGGATGTCGGCGATCTGGAGATTGTCATTCATGTGCCCGAGCGGGTGATCCGCACCGCGCCGCGCCGCGCCGCCGGTCATGCGCGCTTTGCCGACCTGCCTGGGCGGCGTTTCGCGGTGACGCTCAAGTCCTTTGCGACCGAGGCCGACCCCCAGACCCAGACCTACGAGATTGTGCTTGGTCTGAGCCGTCCGCTCGATGTGCGCATCCTGCCCGGCATGTCGGTGGATGTCTTTCCCGAGCGCCTGGCGGAGGATGCCGCAGGAAAGGAGGTGAGGATTCCGCTCAAGGCCATTGTGGCTGGGCCCGAGGGCCAGCCCATCGTCTGGGTGGTGGACCCCGAGAGCACGCGGGTGGCGCGCCGCCCGATCGAGGTTGGTCCGGTTGATGGCGCGGATATTCTGGTGCTCAGCGGCCTTGAGCCCGGCGAGCGGATTGTGACGGCTGGCGTGCATCAGCTGCGCGACGGTATGCGCGTGCGCCCGCTCGGAGGCGACCCGAGGAGCACTGACCCATGAACATCGCCGCCCTCACCCTGCGCGGGCGCACCATCGCCTGGATCCTCTCGCTGCTCGTGCTGGTGGGCGGCCTCATCGCCTATCAGCAACTGGGGCGCTTCGAGGATCCCGAGTTCCTGATTCGTCAGGCGGTCATCCTCACGCCCTATCCGGGGGCCTTGCCCAGCGAGGTCGCCGAGGAGGTGACCGATGTCATCGAGGGCGCGGTGCAGCAGCTCCAGGAGGTCAAGGAGATCACCTCGGTCTCGCGCATGGGCAGCTCGCAGGTCAAGGTCGAGATCGACATGCGCTTCGCCCGCACCAGGCCCGAGCTGGAGCAGGTGTGGGACAAGCTGCGCCGCAAGGTTGGCGATGCCCAGCGCCGCCTGCCGCCCGGGGCTGGTCCCTCCGTGGTCAACGACGACTTTGGCGATGTCTATGCGCTCTTTTTCGCCGTCACCGGCGAGGGCTATGCGCTCACCCAGCTGTATGACTATGTCGATTGGCTTCAGCGCGAGCTTGCGCTGGTTCCGGGCGTGGCGCGGGTTGCCTTGCTGGGTGCGCCGCAGGAGGCCATCTTCGTCGAGATTGCCGCCTCCAGGGCCGCCCAGCTCGGGCTCTCGCCGGAGCAGATCGGCGAGCGTCTGCGCGAGCACAATCTTCTCGCCCCGGCGGGCGAGCTCAAGGCCGGCGATCAGCGTCTCCAGATCAGTCCCATCGGTCCGGCCGATTCGGTCGCGGCCATCGGCAATCTGGTGCTGTCCTCGCAAGGCGGCGAGCGGGTGATCTTCCTCAAGGACGTGGCCGATATCCGTCGCGGCCTGGTGGAGCCCCCGCAGGCCCTGATGCGCTACGACGGCCAGCCGGCCATCGGGCTCGGGGTGTCGAACATCGCCGGCGGCAATGTGGTGGCCATGGGGGATGCGGTGCGCGCGCGCCTTGCCGAGCTGGAGTCGCAGCGCCCGGTGGGCATGGAGCTGAACCCAGTGTCCTACCAGTCGGACGCGGTGCGCGTGGCGGTGAACGGCTTCATCGCCAATCTGGTCGCGGCGGCGGTCATCGTGGTGCTGGTGCTGGTGGTCTTCATGGGGCTGCGAAGCGGGCTCATCGTGGGCGCCATTCTGGTGCTGACCGTGGCGGCCACCCTGATCGCCATGTGGCTCGATGGCATCGCTATGCAGCGGGTGTCACTCGGCGCTCTCATCATCGCGCTCGGCATGCTGGTGGACAATGCCATTGTGGTGACCGATGGCATCCTGGTGCGTCTGCGGCGCGGCGAGGCGCGCGAGCGGGCCGCCATCGCCGTGGTCGGAGCCACCCAGTGGCCTCTGCTCGGGGGCACCGCCGTGGGCATTCTCGCCTTCAGCGCCATCGGGTTGTCGCCGAGCGACATGGGTGAATACGCAGGCTCCCTCTTCTGGGTCATCCTCTACTCCATGCTGCTGAGCTGGCTCTTCGCGGTGACCCTGACGCCGCTCCTCTGTGTCGCCTTTCTCCGGGTCAGGCCGGACGCTGGCGAGACGACGTCCGAGCCGCGCGTGCTGCAAGGCTATCGCGCCGTACTGGGCGCTGTGCTGCGCCATCGGGGCCTGACCGCCGCCGCGCTCATCGCGCTCTGGCTCGGCGCGGTCGGGGCCTTCGGCCTGGTGCCACCGGGGTTCATGCCCGAGTCGGCGCGCGCCCAGTTTGTGGTCGATCTCTTTTTGCCACAGGGCACCGACATCGAGGTCACGGCGGCGGAGCTGGCGCGCGCCGAGGAGTATGTGCGCGCCAAGCCGGGCGTGACCCATGTCACCAGCTTCATCGGTCAGGGCGGGCTGCGCTTCATGCTGACCTACAGCCCGGAGGATCCCAACAGCGGCTATGGTCAGTTGCTGGTTGATGTGGCCGATGCGAGACAGATTGCCCCGCTGGTGGCCGAGCTTCAGCAAGCGCTGGAGCAGCGCCATCCCAATGCCGACATCAAGGCCTGGAAGTTCATGCTCGGACGCGGCGGCGGCAAGAAGATCGAGGCCGCCTTCCGCGGGCCCGATCCGGCGGTGTTGCGCAACCTCGCCGAGCAGGCCAAGGCCGTGATGGCGAGCGACCCCGAGGCCCTGGCCATTCAGGACGACTGGCGCCAGAAGGCGCCGGTGCTGCGCCCCGTCATCGACTCCGTGGCCGCCCAGCGCGCCGGGGTCGGCACCAGGGAGATCAGCGCGGCGCTCAACCGCGCCTTCAGCGGTACCCAGGTCGGGGTCTATCGCGAGGGCGACCGGCTCATCCCCATCATGGCCCGCGCGCCCGAGCCGGAGCGGCTGAGCGCCGCGCAGCTCGACAACGTGCAGGTCTACAGCCCAACCGCCGGGCGCTCTCTGCCGGTCGCTCAGCTCGTGTCCGGGGTCGAGGTGGTGTGGGTCGATGCCATCCTGCGCCGGGTTGATCGCTTCCCGACCATCAAGGCGCAGTGCGACCCGCCGCCCGGGGAGCTTCCCGGTCCGCTGCTTGAGCGCCTGCGCCCCCGCATTGAATCCATCCCGCTGCCGCCCGGCTACAGTCTGGAATGGCAGGGTGAGTACAAGGCCTCACGCGAGGCCAACGCCGGGCTTGCGCTCTCTGCGCCCTATGGTTTCGCGGCCATGGTGCTCGCGGTGGTGGTCATGTTCAACGCGCTGCGCCAGCCGCTGGTGATCTGGCTCACGGCGCCGCTCGCCATCGTTGGTGTGGCGGCGGGACTGCTGCTGTTTCAGGCGCCCTTCGAGTTCATGGCCATCCTGGGCTTTCTCAGCCTGATCGGCATGCTGGTGAAGAATTCCATCGTGCTGGTGGATCAGGCCGACACCGAGCGGCGCGAGGGCAAGTCGGGGCTTGCGGCAGTGCTCGATGCCAGTGTGGGGCGCGCCCGCCCGGTCTTTCTCGGCGCGCTCACCACCATCCTGGGCGTTGCGCCCCTGCTGGCCGATCCCTTCTTCAAGAGCATGGCCGTCACCATCATCTTCGGTCTCGCCTTCGCCACCCTGCTGACGCTGGTCGTGGTGCCCCTGCTCTATGCCATGCTCTTCGGGATTCGCGCCGAGGCCGCGTCCTGATCCATGCCGCCGCCCGGATGCGCTCCGGGCGGTGCGCCACCGGCGAGATGCGCCTAGAATAGCGCCGAACCCGTCATTTTCGATTGCATTTGAATTTCATCATGTCCGAATCCGCATCCTTTGAAGACCTCCTCAACCAGTTCGAGCAAGAGCACCCGGGGGCGCGCGGCGGCGAGCCGGCCATCGGCGACAAGGTGCGCGGCACCCTGATCGACATTGGCGAGGACTACGCCCTTGTCGATCTTGGCGCCAAGTGCGAGGGGCGGCTCGATGTGGCCGTGCTGCGCGGCGAGGATGGTCAGATCAGCCTGAACGTGGGCGACTCCATCGAGAGCCATGTCACCGGCAAGGATGCCGAGAGCGGCATGTTGCTGCTCGGGCCTCAGCATGGCCAGCGCTCGCATGGGCTCGATGAGGTGGAGCGCGCCTGGCATGAGGGGCGTCCGGTGCAGGGACAGGTGAGCGCGGCGGTCAAGGGCGGTATCGAGGTGCAGGTGGCCGGGGTGCGCGCCTTCTGTCCAGCCTCGCAGGTCGATATCCGCTTTATCGAGAGTCTTGATGAGTTCGTCGGCCAGCGGCTCGACTTTCGCGTCACCAAGTTCGAGGGCGGGCGACGGCCCAATCTGGTGCTCTCGCGCCGCGCCCTGCTCGAAGAGGAGCAGCGCCAGCGCGCCGAACACACCCGCGCCGAGCTGCGCGAGGGCGCGGTCTTCACCGGTGTGGTGACCTCGCTCAAGGACTACGGGGCCTTTGTGGACATCGGCGGTCTGGAGGGCATGATCCATGTCAGTCAGCTCGCGCATGGTCATGTGAAGCACCCAAACGAGGTGCTGAACGCCGGGCAGCAGGTGGAGGTTGCGGTGCTGCGCATTGACCCCGCGACCGACAGCCGCCGCGAGCGCATCGCACTCTCCATCCGCGCCCTGCAGCGCGATCCCTGGCAGGATGCGGTTGAGCGCTGGCCCATTGGCAGTCAGGTCAGCGGCAGCGTCTCGCGCCTGCAACCCTTTGGCGCCTTCATCGAGCTGGCGCCGGGTATCGATGGCCTGGCCCACATCAGCGAGCTGGCCGCTGGGCGACGCATCAATCATCCAAGCGAGGTGCTGGAGGTGGGGCAGCAGGTGGTGGCCAGCGTGCTCGGCATCGACCGCGAGCGCCGTCGCATCAGCCTTACCCTGGATACCGAGAAGACGCTTGAGCCCGGCGATGTCGCGCCGC